>CAUBHZ010000019.1 GCA_958435885.1 uncultured Intestinimonas sp.
CACCGCCGGGGAGTCCCAGGCGGCCTGTGCGCGCATGGTATACACCCTGGACAAGGAATGCTTCCGAGACTGCTGCCTAGTGGTGGAGAGCACCGTGGAGCGCATGGACATCAAGCAGAGCTTCTTTGCAGAGGTGTCCGAGCTGGTGCCCGAGGAGGCCCTGCTGGCCACCAACACCTCCGGCCTGCACATCACGGAGATCGCCACGGCGTGCAAGCACCCCGAGCGCTTCATGGGCCAGCACTGGCTCAATCCCCCCCACCTGCTCCCCCTGTGCGAGATCATCGCCGGCGAGAAGACCAGCCCCGAGAACGTGCGGAAGATGCGGACGCTGGTGGAGGGTCTGGGCAAGCAGCCGGTGGTGGTGGCCGACATCAACGGCTTCATCATCAACCGCATCCAGTTCGCCGTTCTGCGGGAGGCCCTGCACATCGTGGACATCGGCGCCGCCACCATCGAGGATGTGGACACCGTGCTCAAAGCCGGCATGGGTCTGCGCTACGCCGCCCTGGGGCCCTTCGGCGTGGCGGACTTCGGCGGTCTGGACACCTTCGACCACATCAACAGCTACCTCAACGCCGAGCTGGACGACTCCAAGGTGGGCAACAAGCGTCTCCACGAGATGGTGGAGGCCGGCAAGCTGGGCGTGAAAAGCGGCGCGGGCTTTTACGACTACTCCGGAGACAAGGCCGAGGAGGCCATCCGGGAACGGGACCGGGTGTACATCGAGCTGGCCAAGGTCCTGTATTTCAATAAGAAATGAGGTGCCGGCATGAGAAGAAGTGACCTGATGAAGGCCGGTGTGGAGCGCATCCCCCACCGGGCCCTGTTCCGGGCCCTGGGTCTGACCGACGAGGAGCTCTCCCGCCCCATCATCGGCGTGGTGAGCGCCAAGAATGAGATCATCCCCGGCCACATGCACCTGGGCCAGATCGCAGAGGCCGTAAAGGCGGGCATCCGCATGGCGGGAGGCACCCCCGTCGAGTTTCCCGCCATCGGCGTGTGCGACGGCATCGCCATGAACCACGAGGGCATGTTCTACTCCCTGCCCAGCCGGGAGCACATCGCCGACTCCGTGGAGATCATGGCCAACGCCCACCCCTTTGACGGCCTGGTATTCATCCCCAACTGCGACAAGATCGTGCCCGGCATGCTCATGGCGGCCCTGCGGCTCAATATTCCCGCCATCTTCTGCAGCGGCGGGCCCATGCTGCCCGGCTACATTCACGGCCGGAAGGTGGCACTGACCGACGCCTTTGAAGCCCCCGGCGCCGTGCGTGCCGGTAAAATGAGCGGCAAAGAGGCTCAGGAGATCGTGGAGCACGCCTGCCCCGGCTGCGGCTCCTGTGCCGGCATGTTCACAGCCAATTCCATGAACTGCCTCACGGAGGTCCTGGGTCTGGGCCTGCCCGGCAACGGCACCATCCCCGCAGTGGAGAGCCAGCGGCTCCTGCTGGCCAAGCACGCGGGCATGAGGATCCTGGCCCTGGTACGCAACAACGTCTGCCCCCGGGACATCGTGACGGAGAAAGCCATCCGAAACGGCCTGGCAGCCGACATGGCCCTGGGCTGCTCCACCAACACCATGCTCCACCTGCCCGCCATCGCCCATGAGGCGGGACTGTCCTTTGATCTGAACGGAGTCAACGCCGTGAGCGAGCGTGTCCCCCACCTGGTGAAGCTGAATCCCGCCGGCACCCACTGCCTGGTGGATCTCAACAATGCCGGCGGCCTGAGCGCCGTCATGAAGCGCCTGGACAGCATGGGGCTTATCGACCCCACCGCCCGCACCGTGGACGGCACCTGGGCCGACCGCCTGGCCAAGGCAAGCATCCTGGACGAAGACGTGATCCGGGACCGCGCCCACGCCTATTCCCAGACCGGCGGTCTGGCGGTGCTGTACGGCAACCTGGCACCTGACGGTGCCGTAGTGAAGAAAGGTGCCGTTCTGCCCGAGATGATGGTGCACACCGGCCCCGCCAAGTGCTTCGACAGCGAGGAGGAGTGCTGCCAGGGCCTGTACACCGGCAAGGTGGTGCCCGGTGATGTGGTGGTCATCCGGTATGAGGGTCCCAAGGGCGGCCCCGGCATGCGGGAGATGCTCTCCCCCACCGCCGCCCTGGCCGGCATGGGTCTGGACTCTGTCTGTGCCCTCATCACCGACGGCCGGTTCTCCGGCGTCAGCCGCGGCGCCTCCATCGGCCATGTCTCCCCCGAGGCCGCCGCCGGCGGCCTGCTGGCCTACGTGCAGGACGGGGACCCCATTGCCATTGACATCCCCAACCACTCCGTCCGCCTGCTGGTGTCCGACGAGGAGATCGAGGCCCGGAAGGCCCGGACCACCCCCCGGCCACCCAAACAGGTGAGCGGTTATCTGAAGCGCTACCGGGCCATGGTGACCTCGGCCAACCGGGGCGCCATTCTGGACGAGGACCGCCTCTGAGCGATCCCCCCGGCGAACATATATATTGGAACAAGGAGGATCAAGCATGAACGACATCGTAGAGATCCGCTGGCACGGACGCGGCGGCCAGGGCGCCAAGACCGCCTCCCTGCTGCTGGCGGACGCCGCGTTCAACACCGGCAAGTATGTCCAGGGCTTCCCGGAGTACGGCCCGGAGCGGATGGGTGCCCCCATCACCGCCTACAACCGCATCAGCACCACCCGCAGCACCGTCCACTCCAACATCTACTTCCCCGACTATGTGGTGGTGGTGGATGAGACCCTGCTCTCCGCCGTAGACGTCACCGCCGGCCTCAAAAAGGAGGGCGCCATCGTCATCAACTCCAGCAAGGAACCCTCTGAGCTGCGCCCTCTGCTCAAGGGCTATGAGGGCCGGGTGTGCACCATTGACGCCGGCAGGATCTCCGAGGAGGAGCTGGGCCGCAACTTCCCCAACACCCCCATGCTGGCCGCCATCGTAAAGGTCTCCGGCGTGGTGGAGCCCGAAGCGTTCGTCAAGGATATGGAGGCGTCCTTCCGCCACAAATTCGCCTCCAAGCCCCAGGTCATCGAGGGCAACATGCGGGCCCTGAAGCGTTCTATGGAGGAGGTAAGGATCGGATGAGTCATCTGGCAAAAGATATGACGCCCGGCGTCACCTGGAAGGAAATCACCCCCGGCTGCAACATTTTCGAGGGCGCCACCTCCGTGACGGTGGAGACCGGCGACTGGCGCACCATGAAGCCTGTCATCGACTGGGACAAGTGCAGGCAGTGCCTGCTGTGCGCTCCCGTATGCCCCGACATGTCCATCCCCGTGGATAGCGAGGGCAAGCGGGGCAACTTCAACTATTTCTTCTGCAAGGGCTGCGGCATCTGCGCGAACGCCTGCCCCTTCGGAGCCATCACTATGGTCAGGGACGAGAAATAAGGAGGGGATCACGATGGGAATCAGAGAAAGACTTTCCGGCAATGAGGCCATTGCCTACGCCATGAAGCAGATCAACCCCGACGTGATGGGCGCCTTCCCCATTACGCCCTCCACCGAGATCCCCCAGTACTTTTCCACCTACGTGGACAACGGTGAGGTGGACACCGAGTTCATCGCGGTGGAGAGCGAGCACTCCGCCATGTCCACCTGCATCGGCGCCCAGGCCGCCGGCTGCCGGGCCATCTCGGCCACCTCCTCCTGCGGCCTGTGCTACATGACCGAGATGCTGTACGTGGCCGCCTCCGACCGCCTGCCCATCACCCTGGCGGTCTCCTGCCGTGCCCTCAGCGGCCCCATCAACATCAACAACGACCACTCCGACGCCATGGGCGTCCGGGACGCCGGCTGGCTGATGCTCTTTGCCGAAACCAACCAGGAGGCCTATGACAACTATCTCCAGGCCATGCGCATCGGCGAGGCGGTGGGGCTGCCCATCATGATCTGTCAGGACGGCTTCATCACCTCCCACGCCATCGAAAACATCGAGCTGGTGGAGACGGAGAAGGTCAGGGCGTTTGTGGGCGAGTACCGGCCCCGGCACTACCTGCTCAACAAGGATGAGCCTATGGCCGTGGGCGCCTACGCCACCCCTGTCTACTACATGGAGGCCAAGCGCCAGCAGGCCCAGGCCATGATGGACGCCAAGGAGGTCATCCGCAAGGTGGGCGCCGAATTCGGCGCCATGACCGGCCGCAGCTACGGTCTCATCGAGACATATGAAATGGAGGACGCCGAGACCGCCCTCATCATGATCGGCTCCTCCGCCGGCACCGCCAAGGAGGCCATCCGGGGCCTGCGGGCCCGGGGCAAGAAAGTGGGGCTCATCAAGATCCGCTCCTTCCGGCCCTTCCCCGCCGAGGAGATCGCACAGGCGCTCAAGGGCGTGAAGGCCTTTGCCGCCATGGACAAGGATGACAGCTTCAACGCCCACTGCGGCCCCATCTACGCCGAGACGGCCGCCGCGCTGTACGCCGCCGGCATCCACGCCCCCAAGGGGATCAACTACATCTACGGCCTGGGCGGCCGCGATGTGCGGGTGGAGAGCATCGAGCGCGTGTTCGCGGAGCTGGAGCGGGTGGCCGCCACCGGCGAGACCGGAGAGACCTACCGCTATCTGGATGTGCGGGAATAAGGAGGGAGAACCGTCATGAGCTACAATCTGAAGGAAAACATCATGAGGGAGGACCGCCTGGTGGGCGGTCACAGAATGTGTGCCGGCTGCGGCTCTCCCATTGCGGTGCGGACGGTGCTGCGGGCCCTGGACCCCGGCGACCACGCCGTGGTCTGCTCCGCCACCAGCTGTCTGGAGGTCTCCACCTTCATGTACCCCTACACCTCCTGGAAGGACAGTTTTATCCACAACGCCTTTGAAAATGCCGCCGCCACCATCTCCGGCGTGGAGACCGCCTACAACGCGCTGAAAAAGCGGGGCAAGATCGATGAGACCTGGAAGTTCATCGCCTTCGGCGGCGATGGCGGCACCTACGACATCGGCTTTCAGTCCCTCTCGGGCGCCATGGAGCGTGGGCACGACATGGTGTATGTGTGCTACGACAACGAGGCCTACATGAACACCGGCATCCAGCGCTCCTCCTCCACCCCCCACTTCGCCGACACCACCACTACCCCCGCCGGCACGGTGGTGCCCGGCAAGATGCAGCAGAAGAAAAACCTCACCAAGATCATGGTGGCCCACAACGTCCCCTATGTGGCCCAGACCACCTTCATCGGCAACTTCAGCGATCTCTCCGAAAAGGCCCGCAAGGCCATCTACACCCCGGGGGCCGCCTTCCTGAACGTGATGGCGCCCTGTCCCCGGGGCTGGCGCTACCCCTCTGAAAAGCTGATGGAGGTCACAAAAATGGCCGTGGAGACCTGCGTGTGGCCTCTCTATGAGGTGGTGGAGGGCAAGTACATCCTCAACTATCGGCCCAAGGAGAAAAAGCCCGTCACCGAGTATCTGAAGATGCAGGGCCGTTTTGCCCACATGTTCAAGCCCGGCAACGAGTGGATGCTGGAGGCCGCCCAGAAGGAAGTGGACCGCAACTGGGAGGAATTGCTCACCCTCTGCGCCCTCTGAGCCGTCCGGCGATCCGCGCTGTCTCATGAAAGGACCATAGGGCACACATTCCTTCAGAACAGCCGTTGATCGTGTGTTCCGAATATGAAAAAGCAGGGCTCCGCACCACCTAGTGGGTGCGGAGCCCTGCTTTTTGCGCGGTATGAAATCATTTAGTCCGCCCAGCGGGCATTTTTGAAGATCGCCCGGCCCACGCCGATGAGGTCGGCGCAGCCCTCCTCCAGAAGGGCCTCCGCCTGAGCCGGCGTTGTGACCCCTCCCGTCAGAAGGACGGGGATATGGACGGCCCCCTTCACAGGGACGGACAGATCACGGAAGTACCCGGGCTCCCCGTGCCCGGGCCGGACAAAGCCGTTCATGCCGCCGGTGAGATGGAGCAGATCCACGCCGCTGTGCTCCAGCAGCCGGCAGGCCGCCACACAGTCCTCAACGGTGCTTCCTCCGGCCTCATAGTCACAGCCGCCCAGCCGCAGGGCAATGGGAAAGTCCTCCCCCACAGCCTGCCGCACCGCCAGGATGACCTCCCGATGAAATCGGACGCGGTTCTCCACCGTCTGAGGCCCATACCCGTCGGTCCTCCGGTTGGCCAGCGGAGAGAAAAACTGATTGAGGAGATAGCCGTGGGCGGAGTGGAGTTCGACCCCGTCAAAGCCAGCTCTTTTCGCCCGAAGGGCGGCCTGAGCAAACCACTCCGTGACCTGATGGATCTGCTCAACGGTCATCTCCGCAGGCAGCTCCTCCCGCTGCTTGGGGTGGCAGACCGGGCTGGGCCCTACGGGAGGCTGCCCGGTGATCCTTGACTGAGCCGCCGAGCCCGCATGGCTGAGCTGGGCAAAGATCTTGACACCCTCCCTGTGGATACTGTCGGTCAGGCGCTGAAAAGAGGAGATCACATCGTCGGAGGCCATGGAGGTCTGACCGGGATGGGCCTTCCCCTGAAGGTGGATATAGCTGTGTTCCGTGATGATCAGGCCGATTTTGCTGTGTTTGGCCCTTTCCTGATAGTAACTGCACACTTCGTCAGTCACATGGCCGCTCTCGTCCGCCTTGGCAGTAGCCATGGGCGGCATCACCAGGCGGTTCGGCAGGTTCAGATTTTTGATGGCGATCGGATCAGACAGGTGTGTCATAGGAAATTTCCTCCATTAGAGAATTACGTTGTTGTCTGGGTGCTGCGGCTGGTTTTCCTCCACTCCGCCAGGCCAAAGGACAGCGCCAGTACAAAGGCGCAGGCATCGCCCACCGGCCCGGCCCACAGAGCCCCTTCCACACCCAGAAAGCGGGGCAGGATCAGCAGGGCGGGCAGCAAAAAGAGGACCTGACGGGACAGGGAGATCAAAGTGGCCTGGACAGGCTTCCCCACCGCCTGAAAGAAGGTGCCCGTGCACAGCTGGAATCCGTTCAGGACGATCAGCAGCAGAAAGATCTTCAGACTCTTGACCGCAAACTCCCGGTACAGCGCCGACTCGGAGCCAAAGATGCTGACGATCCTGTCCGGAAACAGCTGGAACAGGACGGTCCCCAGCCCCATGACCAGGGTGGAACAGAGGATGGCCAGGAGATAGGTCTTTCGGGCCCGGTCCGTTCTTCCGGCTCCATAATTGTACCCGATGATGGGCTGGGAGCCCACAGAGATGCCGATGACCACGCCGGTAATAATCTGATTGACCTTCATGGTGATGCCCAGGGTGGTCATGGGGATCTCGGCGCCGTACTTGGAAGCCGCGCCGTATTTGACCAACACATTGTTCATCACAGTGATGACAATGGTGGCTGCCAGCTGGAGAAAAAAGCTGGAAATCCCGAGGCCGCACACCCTCCCGCACAGTTTCCACTGCGGGCGCAGGCAGTCGGGCGTCAGGCTGATACACCGGAACTTTCTCAGATACAGCACAGTCAGCACGCAGGAGACGACCTGCCCCAGAACCGTTGCGATGGCAGCCCCTCTTACCCCCATGTGGAAGGCAAAGATAAAGAGAGGGTCCAGGATGGTATTCAAAATGGCTCCGCTCAGCGTGGACAGCATGGCGTAGACGGGACTTCCGTCGGCCCGCACAATGGAGTTGAACCCCATGCTGAACATATAAAATGGGAACCCCAGCACAATGATGTATCCGTACTCCAGGGCGTAGGGCATGGTGGCATCGGTGGCGCCGAACAGAACACACAGCGGTTTCAGGCACGCCAGAGACAGCGCGGTCAGCAGAATACTGACCCCCACCGTCAGGGTAATGGCATTGCCGACGCCCTGCGCGGCTCCCCGTCGGTTCTCCTGCCCCAGGCACAGGCTGAAATAGGCGGTGGTGCCGTCTCCGACCATCAGTCCCAGGGCCAGAGCGATGACCGTGAGGGGCAGGATCACGTTGGTGGCTCCGTTTCCCAGGTAGCCCACGCCACGGCCAATGAAAATCTGATCTACAATATTATATAAGGTACTGACCACCATGGAAATGATGCTGGGCACGGCAAAGGTGCCCAGCAGCTTTCCCACCGGCTCATACCCCAGGGGATTTGTTTCCGCCTGCATGAGAGTTCTCTCCCTTCCTCTTCTGACTTTCATCCACGGGAGATCCCCGCAATGGAATATCATAAACTTTCCTATAATGGGAAGGTCAAGAGAAATTTTATGTTTCCGTCAAACAGGCAAAGGGGACGCCGGAAAGGATGCCTGATCCCCTCCCCCGTTTAAATTGGTTCCTGAAGTTCCAGCGACTGTCCCTTCAAGTCGAAGTGGGCGGCGGTCAGATTGGTGACGATCACTTGGTCTGCCCGGGCGTGCCGGGCAAAGTAGTCAGAAATCAGAGTGTCCACATGTTCCAGCGCCTGGGCGGGCCTCAGCCGGCAGAGATAGTCCCCTTCAGGCAGCACTTCCAGGTCGGTCATGCCATCCTTCTGCTGGAGTACCTCCAGAAAAATATCCGTAACGATTTCTTTTCCCCTCTTCTGCGCGATGAGCCCGATGGGAAAGGTGAAGGCGGGCAGCAGGCCCAGGGCCTGCCCCCGGAGGAAGATTTCCGTGGAGCTCTGTTTGAACGCCAGCTCTCCGCCGGAGGGGGTAAAGGGCTGCCGTAAAATAAACCGCCGGCCCAGATGCCGCCGGCAGACCCCTCCCTGCCGTTCAGCACCCTGGTTTTCTTCGATCCGGCGCAGCGCCTCCTCCATCTGTTGCATGGTGTTGCGCAGGTGGACCAGCTTCTCCCGAGCCTTTTGCTGCCCGTCCTGAAGCAGGCTCCGGATATCCAGCGTCTGGTCTGGCTGCCGGTACCGCTCCGCCTCCCGCAGCGGAATGTCCAGCTCCAGGCACATCAGAATCATATCCATCTCCACCAACTGCTCCAGGGCATAATAGCGGTAGCCTGTCTCCGGGTCAGTATAGGCGGGGATCAGCGCACCGATCCGCTCGTAATAACGCAGTGATTTGGGATTCACATTGCGAAGTCTTGCGAAGTCGCTGATGGAAAGATAGCCTTTCATCTGAGAGCCCTCCTTGACTTTCCTATTATGGGAAGGTATATGCTGTCATTATACAACATACTGCCGAGAACGGCCAGAGACAGGAGAGAACTGTATGATTTACAAAACCAAAGGCACCTGCGCCAAAGAGATCAAATTGGAGGTGGAACACGGCGTCATCCGGTCGGTGGAGTTTGTGCTGGGCTGCCCCGGCTTTACCCAGGCTCTCAGCCGCCTGCTGACAGGAATGCGGGTGGAGGACGCGATTGCTCAATTGAAAGGGATCCAATGCCTGGATAAGGGAACCTCATGCCCGGATCAGCTGGCCCTGGCGCTGTCACTATGTGAGGAAGCCGAAAAAACACCGTCTTAAGTCAGAGAATGCCTCCCACCAGCCTATTGCAAATGAGAAGCGATGGTCCATATGACAATGCCATGTCAGACAGGAATGGGATAACCGACCGTTCTATTCACTTTTACAACCATGAGCGTATCCAGCTAAAAAGCGGAGAGGCGCCGCTGGCGCGACGTCTCTCCGCTGAAAGCTTCATCTTTCCTACCAAGGGTCTTTTGCACTATCCGCACAACCTGGTTCCGCTCAAGCCCCGAAGAGCTCTTGGCTCATCGGGTTAGCTATCAAAGAGGGAAAGCAAATACCCGTAGCCCTCGGCCTCCATCCTGGCATAGGGGATGAACCGGAGCGAGGCGCTGTTGATGCAATAGCGCACGCCGTTGGGGGACTCGGGGTCCCCGGTGAAGACGTGGCCCAGGTGGGAGTCCCCCGCCCGGCTGCGCACCTCCGTGCGGTGCATACCGTGGCTGTCGTCGGGCAGCTCCACCACCGCCGGGCCCTCGATGGGCTTGGAGAAGGCGGGCCAGCCGCAGCCGCTCTCAAACTTGTCCGTGGAGGAGAAGAGAGGCTCACCGGTGACCACGTCCACATAGATCCCCTTCTCGAACTGGTCCCAGAACTCGTTGGCGAAGGGCTGCTCGGTGCCGCTCTCCTGGGTCACCCGGTATTGCTCGGCGGTCAGCTTGTCCCGGATGGCCTCCGCCGCGGGCTTCTGATAGTCGCCGGGGTCGATGTGCAGGTGGGAGAAGAGGGCCATCTCCTCCCGGGGGATATGGCAGTAGCCGCCGGGATTCTTGTCCAGATAGTCCTGGTGGTACTCCTCCGCCGGGTAGAAGTTCTTCAGCGGGCCGATCTCCACGTAAAACTCCTTGCTGCGTCCCCGCTCGATGTCCGCGATGCGCTCCACCGTCTCCCGGGCCTTGTCGTTGGTGTAGTAGACGCCGGTCTGATACTGGGTGCCCCGGTCGTTGCCCTGCCGGTCCTGCACCGTGGGGTCGATGACGTAGAAGTAGGCCAGCAGCAGCGCGTCCAGGCTGACCTGCTCCGGGTCGTATTCCACCCGCACCGTCTCCCGGAAGCCGGTCCGGCCGGTGGAGACGGTGGCATAGTTGGCATCGGCCTGGCCGGTGCCGTTGGCGTAGCCGCTCTGGGCGTCGATGACGCCGGGGATGGACTGCATCAGGGCCTCCATGCCCCAGAAGCAGCCTCCCGCCAGGTAGATCACATTCTCGGTGGTATCCATATACATGCGCTCCTCCGTGGACATTTCGGCGGCGTGTCCCACCGCCTGTCCCTGTTTCGTTTCCGTCTCCGGCCGCTGTGCCGTCGCCCCCAGGGGACCGGCGCAGCCGCTCAGCAGCAGCAGCCCGGCCAGCAGCAGTGTCAATGCTCTTTCGTGCACAGTGGGCACCTCCTGCTTCCCCGGACCTTAGCCCATGGCCTTGGCGTCCATGGCCAGGGCCTGGTCCACCAGCTTCCAGAGGGCGTCCATCTGCTTCTGATCGGTCAGCGCCCCCACGATGGGCTCGCCCACGATGGACCCGTTCCGGTCCACCACGTAGGTGGTGGGGAAGGCGTACACCCCGTCAGCAAAGGCGCCGGCGTCGCTGTCGGCATCGAAATACACGTTCTGATAGGTGGCTCCCTTCTTGGCCAGCACCTCCTTGGCGTCGGCAATGGCCGTCTTGTCGCCGCCCAGGGTGAAGGCGTTGATGCCGATGAGGGCGCCGCCCTTCTCCCCCAGCTCCCGGTTCAGGGCGTCCAGCTCGGAGAGCTCGCCCACACAGGGACCGCAGGTGGTGAACCAGAAATTGACCACCGTGGCGGCATTGCCGCCGAAGAGCTCGTCACTCTTCACCGCGTTGCCATCCAGGTCCATGCCCTCGAAGGCGGGAAACGGGTCCATGGCCGCCATGGCGTCCATGTCCTTATTATCGCCCATGGCATCCATGCTGTCCATATCCTTCTTGCCGTCCATGGCGTCCATGCCGTCCATATCCTTCTTGCCGTCCATGGCGTCCATGCCGTCCATGTCCTTCTTGCCGCCCATGGTGTCCTTGTCCTCCATGGCGGTCATGCTCTCCTTGACCTCCATGCTCTCCTTGGCCATCTTTCCCCCTCCCGCGCCGCAGGAGGCCAGGGACAGCGCCAGGAGGGCTGTCATCAGAAGGGCTGTGATCCGTTTTCCGTTCATGTTTGTTCTCCTTTCGTCGATACCGTCGTTTTTTTCTGCGGGTCCCCCGCCCCCCGCCGGGCCTGGCTATCTCCGGTCCCCGGACCCCAGCGGAAGCGGACGGCCCCGGTGGGACAGGCCCGGACACACATGCCGCAGCGAATGCACTCGGCGTGGTTGGGGGTCCTGGTCACATCCACATCCATCTTGCAGGCCTTGGCGCACCGGCCGCAGGAGATGCAGGTTTCCCGGTCCACCTTCATCTGGAGCATGGAGACCCGGTTGAAGAGGGCGTAGAAGGCTCCCAGAGGGCACAGCCACTTGCAGAAGGGCCGGAAGAACACGGCGCTCAGGGCCAGTACGGAGAGCAGGATGCCGAATTTCCAGGCAAACAGTTTTCCCAGCGCCGCCCGGATGCCGGCGTTGGTCAGCGCCATGGGGATGGCCCCCTCCAGCACCCCTTGGGGACAAAGGTATTTGCAGAAGAAGGGGTCGCCCAGGCCCACGTCGTTCACCGCCAGGGCGGGGAGGAGCACCACCATCACCAGCAGCACCCCGTATTTGAGCCAGGTCAGAGGGGCCAGAGGCTTGGTGGAGCACTTTTTGACCGGGAGACGGTGCATCAGCTCCTGAAACCAGCCAAAGGGACACAGGAAGCCGCAGATGAAGCGGCCCAGCGTCACCCCCAGCAGGATGAGCATGCCGGTGATGTAGTAGGAAAAGCGGAATTTGGAGGAGCCCGCCACCGCCTGAAAGGCTCCGATGGGACAGGCTCCGGCTGCCGCCGGACAGGAGTAGCAGTTGAGTCCCGGCACGCATACCGTCTTTCCCGGCCCCCGGTAGAGGCCGCCCCGGAACAGATTGGGGAGATGAATGTTGGTGAGCAGTGCAGCCCCGGCCTGAATCCAGCCCCGCAGGCGGGCCAGGAGGCGGGAGCGCGAACGGTTTCCTCTATCCAATGCCAACACACTCCAGACACAATTTGATGGCCTTTCCCAGCACCAGCGCCGCCTCCCCCCGCCAGGCGCCGTAGGCCGCCATAGCGACCCCCGCCGTCAGCAGCAGGAGCTGGGCCGCGATCTTCCGCCTGTGATCCAATGCCATCCCCTCCTCGGTCAAGTTGGCCCCATCATACTCCGCCGCAGTTAAAATCCTCGTTAAGAATGAAAACTTAACACAAACTTTATTCCCCTCTGTTATAATGATGACGATCTGTAAACGCGGGAGTAAAGGAGGAAGGGCTATGCATCTTTTGGTGGTGGAGGACGAGCGCGCCCTGTGCGAGACCATCGT
>CAUBHZ010000020.1 GCA_958435885.1 uncultured Intestinimonas sp.
AGGAGCTGGGCATCGAGACCTACCCGGTGAACTGGCCCATCGGCTGCGGCAAGGAGTTCAAGGGCGTCTACGACCGGGGCAGCCGGAAGATCATCCACTTCACCAGCAACGGCGGGTCCAAGGCGGCCACCGCCACCGAGGTGGAGCTGGGCGACCCCAACCTGGACGACCTCATCGGCGCATCTCTCCACCGGCAGCTCAGCGACGAGATCGAGCTCCTGGACGGCGCCGCCGCCGAGTTCGACCTGGACCGGGTCCGCCACGGCAAGCTCTCCCCGGTGTTCTTCGGCTCCGCCCTCACCAACTTCGGCGTGGAGCCCTTCCTGGAGCACTTCCTGCGCATGACCACGCCCCCCCTGCCCCGGAAGGCGGGAGATGAGATCATCGACTCCATGGACGACGACTTCTCCGGCTTCGTCTTCAAGATCCAGGCCAACATGAACAAGGCCCACCGGGACCGCATTGCCTTCCTGCGGGTGGTTTCCGGCCGGTTTGACGCCGACAAGGAGGTCTATCACGTCCAGGGCGGCAAAAAAATCAAACTCTCCCGGCCCCAGCAGCTCATGGCCGCCGAGCGGGAGATCATCGAGGAGGCCTACGCCGGCGACATCATCGGCGTCTTCGACCCGGGCATCTTCTCCATCGGCGACACCCTGTGCGCCCCGGGGAAGAAGTTCAAGTTCGACCCCATCCCCACCTTTGCCCCGGAGCACTTCCGCCGGGTGCGGCCCCTGGACACCATGAAGCGCAAGCAGTTTTTGAAGGGCATGGAGCAGATCGCCCAGGAGGGCGCCATCCAGATCTTCAAGACCCCCTACACCGGCATGGAGGAGGTCATCGTGGGCGTGGTGGGCACCCTCCAGTTCGACGTGCTGGAGTACCGCCTCAAGAACGAGTACAACGTGGACCTCTATATGGAGGGCCTGCCCTACGAGTATCTGCGGTGGATCGAAAGCGACAGCGGGGAGCCCTTCAAGGAGGACGACCTCATCCTGGGCACCGACGTGAAGCTGGTGGAGGACTACAAGGGCCATCAGCTCCTGCTGTTCGCCTCCCAGTGGTCCATCAACTGGGTCCAGGAGAAGAACAAGAACCTTATTATGAGCGAGTTCGGCGGAGCCAGGGACTGATTTCAGAGCACAAAAAACGGCGCGGACCATCTGGTCCGCGCCGTTTTTTCTGTTTTCAGCCGTCCTCACGAGACGGCGTCCTCGCCCTTGTATTTCCGCCGGGTGGCGATGCCGCCCCGGATGTGCCGCTGGGCCTTGTTCTCGTCCAGCACCGCTTTGACCTGGAGGTAGAGGGGGCGGTTGAAGGCGCTCAGACGGTCCTGAATGTCCTTGTGGACGGTGGATTTGCTGATGCCGAAGCGCTGGGCGGCGGCGCGCACCGTCGCCTTGTTCTCGATGATGTAAAGGGCCAGCCGGCAGGCCCGCTCCTCGATGTTCCCTTTCACACATACAACACTCCCCATCGTGGTTTCCACTGTGGGATGTATATGCGTGCCTGCGGGGGTTTATGTGGCGGCGGAGCGTGGAAAAGCGCCCGCGGGGCGGCAGGTGCCGTCCTCGCGGGCGCCAGAGGAGGAAAAGTTCAGGTCTCCGCCACGAAGCGGGCCAGGACGGCCGCCACCTGGGCGCGGGTGGCGGTGTCCCGGGGAGCCAGGGAGCCGTCGCCCATGCCGTCGAGGATGCCGGAGGACACCGCCCAGGCCATGGCGTCGGCGGCCCAGGGGCTCACGGCGTCCCCGTCCCGGAAGGCGGAGAAGTCCCCGTCGGTTTTGGGCTGGCCCAGGAAGCGGTAGAGCATGGTGACCAGCTGCTCCCGGGTGACGGAGTCGTCCATGCCGGTGCCGTCGGAGATGCCGGCCTCCACGGCCCACTGCCGGCCGGCCTCGTACCAGGTGCCGCCGGTGGAGGTGTCCTCGCCCACGCAGCGGGCCAGAACGGTGACCACCATGGCCCGGGTCATCTCCACGTCGGGGGAGAAGGTGTCCGCGCCGGTGCCGGAGAAGAGCTCCCGGCTGGTGGCGAAGTCAATGCTGCCGGAGGCCCAGTGGGTCCCGTCCACGTCCAGGAAGGACTTGCTGTTGTCCACGATCTTCACGGTGTCGCCGTCGCTGAGGGTGACGGTCACGCCGTTTTCCGTGGTGAGGGAGGTCTTGACCACCTCCTCGGTGCCGTCGGCCCGGACGATGACGGCCACGGTGCCGGGGGTGGGGTCCTCTACGGGGATCTCCACCCTGGCGGTGGTGTTCCCGGGGAGGGTGACGGTGACGGTGGCGGCGCTCTCCCGGTCGGAGGTCACGGGGACCACGGGCATGGGCAGGGCCACGGCCTGGTTCTCACCGGCGCTCTCCACCACGCTCTGGGGCAGGGTCACCTGGGTCTGAGCCTTGCCGGTGTGGTCCACGGCGGTGGTGGAGGTGGAGCCGTCGGTCCGCTCCACGGTGGTGGTGGCGGAGCCGTCAGGCCTGGACACGGTCTCAGTCCGGTTGCCGTCGGCGTCGGTGTTGGTGGTGGTGACGGTGCCGTCCTTCTGGCTCTCCACCACCTGCTGGGAGCCGTCGGGCTGCTTGGTGGTCTCGGTGACGGTACCGTTGGGTTTGGTCACCGTGGTGGTGGTGGAGCCGTCGGGGTGGGTCACGGTCTCCGTCTTGTCGCCGGAGGAGGAACCGCCGCCGCCGGAGGAACCGCCATCCGTGGCGGGGGTCTGGGTCCACTTGGCATACAGGGTCAGGTCAGCGGTGACGGGGGCGCTGAAATCATAGGGCTTGGTCAGGCCGGCGTCGCTGTACCAGCCGGCAAAGGTGTAGCCGGTGCGGGTGGGGTCGGCGGGCCTGGTCACCTTGCCGCTGTAGTCCACGTCCTGCGTGTCCACGGCGCTGCCGCTGTTGCTCTCGAAGGTGACGGTGAGCTTGACGGCGGAGACCTGGTATTTGTCATTCACCAGCTCTGCCCGGTGGCCGGCGGCCAGATAGGGGGTGGGGTCGGCGGTAAAGATGCCGCCGCTGACGGTCATGGCGGCTGTCTTGTCGGGGTCGGCAGAACTGATATTGGAAAGACCTTCAAAGGTGCCGCCGGTGATGCCGACGCTGATCTGCTCCAGGTGGGTGGCTTGGGTGGGGTGTACCAGCACGTACTGGAAGGTGCCGCCGCTGATGCTGGCGGAAATGGACTGTGCGTTCTGATTTTCCAGAACGATGGAACCGGTCTCCGACAGGTCGGCGGCGGTCACGGTCAGACGGCTCCCGGTGCCCGCGGTGGCGTCCACATTGATGCCGCCCCACCCGTTGCCGCTGGTGCTCAGTCCGTCCACGGACAGGGTGGAGCCGTTGCAGACCACGCCGTAGCCGGCGCTGCCCTTGACCCGAACGTTTTCCAGGGACACGCTGGCGCCGTTGAGATTGATGCCGTGCTTGGCCAGACCGTTGCTGTCGAGGGTCAGATCCTTGATGGTGACGGTCCCGCCGGCGGTGTACTGCACATTGATCATGCTGGAGCCGGTGACCACGCCCTGAGCGGCGGTGAGGACATGGCCCGCACCGTCCAGGGTGATGGCCTTCCCTGCGATGGTCAGGATTCCCTTGCCCTCGCCGCTGCCGCCGGTCAGTGCCACGTTGGCCAGCAGCTTCACGGTGTCGCCGCTCTCTGCCGCCCCAAGGGCCTCGGACAGCGTGAAATAGGTCTCGCTCCCCACCTGGGCCACAGGGCGCATGTGGATGGTGCAGTTTTCAATCTTTACCGTTGACGGAGGCTCGGCACCGTACCACAGACTTCCCACATAGCGGGTGGGTTCCAGAATGTCGGTTTTTTCCGGGCCGCTGTAGAGCTCACCGGTAAATTCGCACCGGATGAGGTTGGGAACCGAACTTCCTCCGTTATCGAGATAGGTACCGGCAAACGCGCCGCAGTAAATGCGGTTCCCCTCCTCGGCATCCGGGGCTGTGGTCTGCCACACCACCACGTTTTCCGCCGTGCAGTCACGGATGGTATTGCCGTAGTGCAGGATGCCGTTGATGCCGCCGATGCCATTGTACAGGCCTTCCACGGTGAGATCCTTTACAGAGCAGTCTGCAGTCACACAATTGCCCTCGCCCATAAAGCCCACGATGCCGCCCGTATAGCCGCCGGTGATCTTGACGTAGGAGGTATCCGTACCGTCGCCCTCTACGGAGCATCCGGTGACGGTACCGTATCCCTGCCCCATGATGCCGCCCACATACCACCAGCCGGAAACCCTGACGCTGCCGGTCACATGGACATTGGAGATGATGGAACTGCTGGTCTGAGAATCACCCAAGACGGCGCCCACGCGGAGAGAGCCCTGAACATCCACATTCTCCAGAGTCATATTTTGCAGTGTGGCGGGGCTGGCACATGCGCCGAACAGACCTACGCTATTGTTGGCCGCCGTATTTTCCAGCCCGCGGGTGATCTTCAGGTTGGAAATGGTATGTCCATCACCGTCAAAAATGCCGGCAAATCTTTTCCCAGTGCCTGCGCCGCCGATGGGCACCCACTCCTCATTTCCCAGGTCGATGTCGGCGGTCAGCTGGATGTATTGCCTGCTGTAATTGTTCCCGCCGTTGACGCTGTCCCGGAAGGCCTTCAGCTCGTCCAGGCCGCCGATGAGATAGGGGTCCTGCGCCGTGCCGGTCCCGCCGGAGAAAATGCCAGTCTCCGCCGACAGATCGGTCTGAGCCTCATTCACGGCGGTCTCCGGCACATCAGAGACAGACCCGACCGCACCGCTCTCCGGAGTGGAGTTCTCCGGAGTGGAGTTCTCCGGAGTGGAGTTCTCCGGAGTGGAGTTCTCCGGAGCAGCATCCTCCGGAGCGGCATCCTCCAGAACTGTGCTCTCTGGAGCGGTGTCCTCCTGGGCGGTGCTTTCCACGGCGGCATGTTCCACAGGGTCGCGCTCCGCGGACGTATCCTCCGTTGCCAGCGCGCCCGCGGGCAGCAGCGTGAGGACCAGGCACAGAGCCGTCAACAGGGAACACAGTCGTTTCTTCATGGCGTTTTCTCCTCCGATCAGTTCATATCAGCCTATCTCCGGGCAAAAAAACAGAGCGGCTCCGAGGCCGCCCTGTTCCAGGCATATGCAAAGCCCGGGCGGAAGAAAACCGGACCTCCGGAAATGACGGAATGGTCACAAATTTTCTTTCGTCTGTACATTACATATAAAATATATCACAACTGAGGGAAATTGAAAACGGGTAATTCTTCCAAATTTTCCTGCTGTGCTCCGTTTTTTTCGTCTGAATGCTCAGGGGGCCAGCAGCGGTGCCAGATGTCGGGCCATGGCGGGGGCGTCGATGGAGGTGCCGGTGAAGTGCTCCAGGGCAAAGATGGCCTGGTAGAGGAGCATGCTCAGACCGTTGAGGGTGGGGTGGCCCAATTCCCTGGCCCGGGCCAGAAGAGCGGTCTCCAGGGGAGCGTAGATGAGGTCGCACACCGGCACGCCGGCGGGGAGGGCCTCCAGGAAGGAGAGGTCCTCGAACTGCCCCTTGGCCCCTGTCATGCCCAGGGAGGTGCAGTTGACCAGCAGATCGGCGCTGGCGGCCTGGTCCCGGAGGGTATCCATGTCAAACCCGGCGGGGGAGAGGATGTCCGGGGCCTTGTCACAGAGGACCTGTGCCTTCTCTACGGTCCGGTTGCAGATGGTCACCGAGGCCGCCCCCTGCTGGGCCAGCTTCAGGGACACCGCCTTGGCGGCGCCTCCCGCCCCCAGGAGGAGCACCCGGCGGCCCCGGGGATCAAACCCGGCGTCCAGCAGGGCCTGGAAAAAGCCCCGCCCGTCCGTGTTGTATCCGTATACTTTGTCCTCTTTGATACAGACCGTATTCACCGAGCCGTAGAGTTTGGCGTCCTCGTCCAGCTCATCCATGAGGGGGAGGAGGTCCACCTTGTGGGGCATGGTGGCGTTGAAGCCGGCGTAGCCGGCGAATCTGGCGCACTCCAGCCACCGGGCGGCCTCCCCGGCCTTGACAGGCTGGCAGAGGTAGATATAATCCAGACCCAGCTCCTTTATCATGGCATTCTGGATCAGGGGGGACTTGGAGTGGAGCACCGGGTCCCCGATGACGCACAGCTTTTTGGTAGTGTTGTTCAGCTCGACCTGCATGGCGGCTCTCCTTTGGTTTTACACAGTTTGGGCGGACAGTGTGGAAAATTCAGCGGCGATTTCCATTTACACCGATTGGTTTGATGGAATTTCGGCTGAATTATCCACATGAGAACATGGCTGCGGGGATGCATGACGTTCCAGTTCTTTTAAACGTATCCCCGCAGGGCAGTTTAAAGCTCTCTTTGCCTACTTTCTCTCTCTCGAGAGAAAGTAGGAGAGGGCGGCCTCGTAGCCGTAGAGGCCCAGACCGCAGATCTGGCCCACGCAGGCGGGGGCGGTGACGCTCTTGTGGCGGAACTCCTCCCGCTGGTGGATGTTGGAGATGTGGACCTCCACGCAGGGGACGGAGACGGCCTTGAGGGCGTCCAGAATGGCCACGGAGTAGTGGGTGTAGGCCCCGGGATTCATGACGATGGCGTCGTAGACCCCGTTGGCAGCCTGGATGGTGTCCACGATGGCCCCCTCGTGGTTGGACTGGAAGCAGTCCACCGTGGAGCCGTGGGCGGCAGCAAACTCTTTCAAATGGGCGCACAGGCTCTCGTAGTTTTCCGAGCCGTAGATGCCCGGCTCCCGCTGACCCAGCAGATTGAGATTGGGCCCGTTGATGACCAGAAATTTCATGCTCTGAGCACCTCCAAAATGGCGTTGAGACCGGCCTCCGGGGAGGCCAGGTCGGTGATGATGTGGTCGGCCCATCTGCGGTAGACCGGCTCCCGCTGGGCGAAGCGTTCCAGGAAGGCCGCCCGGCCGTCCTGGGCCAGAGGCCGGTCCCCCAGCACGCCGGAATCGTAGGTGGCGCCCGGGTCCCGGCAGAGCCAGAAGACCAGCCCCGTCTCCTTCAGAGGGGCCATGGCGTCGGGCCGCAGAGGGAGGCCGCCGCCGCAGGCGATGACCAGGCCGGTTTTGTGGGAGAGGTCCTGGGCCGTCTCCCGCTCCCGGTCCCGGAAGTAGCCCTCCCCGTCGCTTGCGAAGATGGCGGGGATGGTCCGGCCCTCTTTTTCCTCAATGAGGGCGTCGGTGTCCACCAGGGGACGGCCCAGAGCGGCGGCCAGGAGGCCGCCCACCGTGGTCTTGCCCGAGGCCATCATGCCGATGAGGACGATGTTGCGCGCATCCACGGTTCAACCCTCCTTGGCGGCGGGGTAGTTCCCCAGCACCCGGAAGCCCTCGGCGGTCTGGGTGAGCTCCAGGAGCACCCCGTCCATGCCGGGGGCGGTGAGGTCGGCGATGAAGTCGGCGAAGAAGAGGTACTCCCAGCTCCGGCCCACGATGGGGCGGGACTCCAGCTTCATGAGGTTGAGGCCGTTGACGGCGAAGATGGTCATGAGCTGGTGGAGGGAGCCGGTGCGGTGGGGCAGGGTGAAGAGGGCGCTCACCTTGTCGCTGCCCGGCCGGTGCTCCGGCACCGGGGAGACGATGACGAAGCGGGTGTAGTTGTGGTCGTTGGCGTTGATGTGCTGGGCCAGAATGTCAAGGTCGTAGAGCCGGGCGGCGTGGGGGGAGCAGATGGCCGCCTGGCCGGGCTGGCCGCTTCTGGACACATACTGGGCGCTCTCGGCGGTGTTGAGCCGGGGCACCCGGGCCCAGTTCCGGCCCTTGAGAAAGTCGGCGCACTGAAGGAGGCCCTGCTCGTGGGAGTAGACGGCGGTGATGGTGTCCAGGGTGGTGCCGGCGGGGGCGGCCAGACAATGGTCCACCTTCACCGTCTGCTCCCCCACGATGTAGGCGCCGTACTTGGCCAGCAGGTCGTAGACCTGGCTGATGGAGCCGGTGGAGCTGTTCTCGATGGGCAGCACGCCGTAGTCGGCCCGGCCCTCCTTCAGGGCCAGAAAGACCTCCTCCCAGGTGGCCACGTGAGACCGGTGGACGGCCTCGCCGAAGAAGCGCCCGGCGGCCTCGTCGGAGTAGGCACCCGGCTCCCCCTGATAGAGGACCCTGGGGTCGGTGAGGGGGTCCCGGACGGCCCGGAGGGCGGACTGGATGCGGACGTAGTCCTCGTTGCCCGCCTCGGTGAGGAGCTTGCGCTGCTGCCGGCGGGAGATGCCCATGATGGCCTCGTAGAGGGCGGTGACGTCGTCCTTCCGGGCGGGGTCGTCGGTGAGGGCGGCCTTCTTGGCCAGCACCTCGTGCTCCCGGGCGGTGTCCAGCACGGGGATGCCGTTGGCCTGCTTCCAGCGGCCCACCTGCTCCGTCACCTCCATGCGCCGGAGGAAAAGGGCGGTGAGCTGGGCGTCGATGTCGTCGATCTGCCCCCGGAGCTCATCCAGTTGACTCATATGCATACACCTCTCTGTGGTAAATCAGATGCCCAGCAGCTGGCAGGCGGCCAGGGCGGCGGCGGACTCGATGACCGGCACCGCCCGGGGCACGATGCAGGGGTCGTGGCGGCCGGTGATGGACAGCTTGGCATCGGTACCGCTGGAGAGGTCCACCGTGTCCTGCTCCCGGGCGATGGAGGGGGTGGGCCGGATGGTGACCTCAAACTCCACCGGCATGCCGTTGGTAATGCCGCCGTTGACGCCGCCGGTGTGGTTGGTGCGGGTCCTGACGGTGTCGCCGTCCATGTAGAAGGGGTCGTTGGCCTGGCTGCCCCGGAGGTCGGCGAAGCCGGTCCCCAGGCCGAAACCCACCGCCTTCACGGCGGGAACGGCGAAGAGGTACTGGGAGAAAATGCCCTCCACGTTGCAGCCGAAGTCGGGGGCGCCCAGCCCGGCGGGGAGGCCGGTAACGGCGCAGGCGATGCGCCCGCCCACCGAGTCCAGGTCGGCCTTGGCGGCCAGGATGGCCGCCTCCATCTCCTCCGGGGTGGGGTCGGCGATGCCGGCCACGTTGGAGATGCGGGCGGCGACGGTGACGCCCTTCTCCTTCAGGATGAGCTTGGCGATGGCTCCGGCAAAGACCAGGGGGGCGGTGAGGCGGCCGGAGAAGTGGCCGCCGCCCCGGTAGTCGTTGCAGCCGCTGTAGCGGACGAAGCCGGAATAGTCGGCGTGGCCGGGCCGGGGCAGGTTCTTGAGCTTGGCGTAGTCCTTGGAGCGGGTGTCGGTATTGAAGATGACGGCGCACAGGGGGGTGCCGGTGGTCTTGCCCTCAAAGACGCCGGAGAGGATCTCGGGTTCGTCCTTCTCCTTGCGGGCGGTGGTCATGGCGTTCTGGCCGGGCGCCCGGCGGGCCAGCTCGGAACGGATGAAGTCCATGTCCAGGGCTAGACCGGCGGGAACCCCTTCCAGGGTCACCCCGATGGCGGGGCCGTGGGACTCGCCAAAAATGATGTATTTCATGGGGACGCCTCCTTAAACCTGGGTCCGGGCGATGACGCCGCCCAGGGCCTCGTAGTCCTCCCAGAAGTTGGGGTAGGACTTTTTGACGCACTCCGCCCCGGTGATGGTGATGGGGGCGTCACAGTTGGTGGCGGCGATGGCGGCCATCATGGCGATGCGGTGGTCATTGTGGCCGGAGACGGTGACGCCGCCGGGGAGGGTGTCCTTCCCGTGGATGACCAGGTAGTCGTCGTGCTCCTCCACATTCGCCCCCAGGGCGTTGAGCACTTCGGTCACGGTGGAGAGGCGGTCGCTCTCCTTCATCCGCAGCCGGGCGGCGTTGACCAGCCGGGTGGTGAGCCCCTCCCCACGGAGGGCGGCCATGGCGGCCAGGGGGGGCACCAGGTCGGGACAGCCGGACACGTCGATCTCGGCGTCAGCGGGCCGGGCCAGGATCCAGTAGTGGCCGGCGATGGCGGAGTCCCCCTGGGTGGAGTGGGTGTCCAGACCCTGGATGTCCAGGTCGCTCTCCAGCAGGGCGGCGGCGTACCAGAAGGCGGCGTTGGACCAGTCGGCCTCCACCGTCAGGTCCCGGGCCCGGAAGGGCTGATTGCCGGGGACCCGGAAGGAGGCGTAGTCCCCGTTCTCCACCCGGACGCCGAACTTCTCCAGCACGTCCAGGGTCATGTCCACATAGCCACGGCTCTCCAGGGGGGTGGTGAGAAGGATCTCGCTGTCCCCGGACAGCAGGGGGAGGGCGTAGAGCAGGCCGGTGATGAACTGGCTGGACACGTTGCCGGGGAGGGAGAAGGTGCCCGCCTCCAGCCGGCCGCGGACGGTGAGCACGCCGTCCTTCTGTTCATAAAAGATGCCCTTTTCCCGGAAAAGGTCGAAGTAGGGTCCCTGGGGCCGCTCCATGAGCCGGCCGTGGCCGGTGAAGCGGCCGCCGCCCAGGACGGCCAGGGCGATGGGGATGAGGAAGCGCAGGGTGGAGCCCGACTCGCCGCAGTCCAGCAGGGGGAGTTCCCCCTGGGGTGCGGCTTTTCCGGCCAGACCGGTGACTGCCAGGGTGTCGCCCTCCCACCGGAAGGAGGCGCCCAGGGCCTCCAGACAGCGGATGGTGGCCTGGATGTCCTGGGAGAGGGCCACGTTTTTGAGCATGCTCACGCCCTCCGCCAGGGCGGCGGCGATGAGGGCCCGATGGGCCTGGCTTTTGGAGGGGGGAGGGGTGATGGACCCGCTGAGCAGGCCCGGAGTGATGGTGACGTCCATGGTCAGGCCCTCCCGTAGAGGGCGTCCAGCTGGGCGAGCACCTCGGTCTTCTTCATCTTCACGGCCTTGGCCTTGCCCATCTCCTCCAGGAGGATGAGGCTGATGCTGTCCCCGGTGCTCTTCTTGTCCAGGCCCACGGTCTCCTCCATGACGGCCCAGTCAGTGTCGGAGCAGGGGATGTGGATGGGCAGGTCGAAGGCCTGGAGCAGCTTGGTGAGGGCCTGGAGGTCGTCCTCCGTGCCGCCGGTGCCCAGGGCCAGACCCAGCTTGGCGGCCACGCACATGCCGGCGGCCACCGCCTGGCCGTGGGTCCAGGTCTGGTAATTGCCCATCTTCTCGAATGCGTGGCCCACGGTGTGGCCGAAGTTGAGGAGCATCCGGCGGCCGGTGTCACGCTCGTCCTCCTCCACTACCATCCGTTTTAAATCGCAGCAGGTATACAGGACGTGTTCGATCTCCTCCATGATCTCGCCCCGGCTGGGCCGGAGGGCCAGGAAGTCAAAGAAGGCCTTGTCCAGGATGCAGCCGTACTTGATGACCTCGGCCATGCCGTCGGCGAAGGTGCGGTCGTCCAGGGTGTCCAGGGTGTCGGGGTCCATGAGGACGAGCTTGGGCTGCCAGAAGGCGCCGGCCAGGTTCTTGCCGTGGTCCAGGTCCACGGCCACCTTGCCGCCCACGGAGGAGTCCACCTGGGCCAGGAGGGTGGTGGGGATCTGAACGAAATCCACCCCCCGGAGGATGGTGGAGGCAGCGAAGCCGGCCAGGTCTCCCACCACGCCGCCGCCCAGGGCCACCACGGCGTCGGTGCGGGTGAGGCCGAAGTCCATCATGTCCTCCCAGAGGGCGCTGAGCATGGCGGGGGACTTGGAGCCCTCCCCGGCGGGGATCTCCCGGCAGGCGGTCTCAAAGCCGGCCCGCTCCAGCCCGGGGATGAGGGCGGAGAGGTAGATGGGGGCCACGTTGGAGTCGGTGACCACGAAGAGCTTTTTGGCCCGGGGGAGCACCGGGTGCAGGTGCTCGGCCGCCCGGGAGAGGAGGCCGGAGCCGATGAGGATGTCGTAGCTCCGGCCGGGCAGGGTGACGGAGAGGGTCTTCATAGGCGCACTTCCTTCCGGGTCAGGGGATCATGGTCTTGCCCATCATGGGGGCCAGGACCTTCACCTTCTTCATGAGCTCGTCGAACTTCTTGGGGGTGAGGGACTGCTGGCCGTCGCACTTGGCGTGGGCGGGGTCGTTGTGGACCTCGATGATGAGGCCATCGGCGCCGGCGGCCACGGCGGCCAGGGCCAGGGGCTCCACCATCCAGTACATGCCGGCGGCGTGGGAGGGGTCCACGATGACGGGCAGGTGGCTCATCTGCTTGATGGCGGGGATGGCGGATACGTCCAGGGTGTTGCGGGTGTAGGTCTCGAAGGTGCGGATGCCCCGCTCGCAGAGGATGACGTTCTCATTGCCGGCGGCCATGATGTACTCGGCGGACATGATCCACTCCTCGTAGGTGTTGGAGAGGCCGCGCTTGAGGAGGATGGGCTTGCTCATCTTGCCCACTTCCTTCAGAAGCTCGAAGTTCTGCATGTTCCGGGCGCCCACCTGGACCACGTCCACCTCCCGCTCGAACAGGTCGGCCATGCGGGGGTCCATGATCTCGGTGACGATGGGCAGGCCGGTCTTTTCCCGGGCCTCCATAAGGAGGTCCAGACCGGGCGTGCCCATGCCCTGGAAGGAGTAGGGGGAGGTGCGGGGCTTGAAGGCGCCGCCGCGCAGCAGCGCCGCGCCGGAGGACTTTACGTCCTCCGCCACCGCGCAGATCTGCTCCTCCGACTCCACCGAGCAGGGACCG
>CAUBHZ010000021.1 GCA_958435885.1 uncultured Intestinimonas sp.
CGACGTGCTGGTGGCGGGCTCCGCCATCTACGGCGCCGCCGATATCCCCGCCGCCATCGCCGCCCTGCGCGGATAACCACCCCCCATCTCACAACGGAGGTCCTTCCCATGGAATATTTTCCCCCCGCCTTGGAAGCCCTGGTAGAACAGTTCGCCCGCCTCCCCGGCGTGGGCAAAAAATCCGCCCAGCGGTTGGCCTTCTTCGTCCTGGGCCTCCCCACCGAGGAGACCCAGGCCTTTGCCGACGCCATCGTGGCCGCCAAATCCTCCATCGCCCTGTGCCCGGTGTGCCGCAACTTCACCGAGGGGGAAGGATTGTGCCCCATCTGCCGCAGCTCCAAGCGGGACGAGGCCACCGTCTGCGTGGTGGCCGATCCCAAGGACGTGGTGGCCCTGGAGCGTTCCCGGGAATACACCGGCCGTTACCACGTGCTCCACGGGGTCATCTCCCCCATGAACCACGTGGGACCCGACGACCTGCACATCAAGGAGCTGCTGGACCGGGTGGCCGGGGGGGATATCCGGGAGGTCATCATGGCCACCAACCCCGACACCGAGGGGGAGGCCACCGCCATGTATCTGGCCCGGCTCCTGCGCCCGTTCGGCGTCAAGATCACCCGCCTGGCCTACGGCATCCCCGTGGGCGGACACCTGGAGTACGCCGACGACGCCACTCTCATGCGCGCGCTGGAGGGCCGCCGGGAGTTCTTTTTCTCGTGAGAAAAAGAACCAAAAAGAGCTTTATTACCGCTCTTGCACTGGTCCGAGGATGAGAGGCAATCACACGGCCACCGGCGTGGTGCATGTGTAGAAGTTTTTTTTAGTGAGAAAAAGAACCAAGAAGAGCTTTGTTATCGTTCTTGCACTGGTCCGAGGATGAGAGGCAATCACACGGCCACGAAACTGAAATACAAAAAAGCGGACGCCCAAGGGGGCGTCCGCGTTTCTGTTAGTTTGGTGTGGAAACCTCGCCGCAGAGGCTGCGGCTGAAGCAGGCCCGGATCTCTGCCGGGTCGTCGGTCTGGCCCAGCACCCACATGAGCTTGGTGACGGCGGCCTCGGTGGTCATGTCCCAACCCTGGAGCACACCCTGGGCCAGGGCCTTCTGTCCCGCCTGATAAAGGGTAAAGTCGCTGCTCTCGTAGAGACACTGGGAGCACACCACCACCGTCATCCCCGCCTGGGCGGCGCCGTGGAGCTTGGAGATGAGGTCCCGGCGGATGAAGTGGAGGCCGCCGGCGCCGAAGGCCTCAATGACCACGCCCCGGTAGTGCATCTGGTGGAGCATGTCGAAGATCTCCGGGTCCAGGCCAGGGGTGAGCTTGATGAGGAAGACGTCCCGGCACAGCTCACTTCTGAGCACGCAGTCCCCGCCGGTACGGGGCGGCAGGGCAGCGGCGTTGATGTGGAGGCCGCCGGCGTCCACGTCGCCCACCAAAGGCCAGTTGACGCTCTCAAAGGCATCAAAGTCCTTGGTGCGGACCTTCACCGCCCGGCAGCCCAGAATGACCTTCCGGTCAAAGGCCACAAAGACCCCCGCTGCGCCGGAGCAGGCCATGGCGAAGGCGATGCGCAAGTTCTCCAGGGCGTCGGTAAGGGGGTGCTCGATGGGCAGCTGGCTGCCGGTGAGCACCACCGGGATGGGGATGCCCCTGAGCATGAAGCTGAGCACCGAGGCGGTATAGGCCATGGTGTCGGTGCCGTGGGTGACCACGATGCCGTCGTAGCCCGCCCGCTCGGCGTACACCGCCCGGGCGATGAGCTGCCACTCCTCCGGCTGGATGTTGGAGGAGTCCAGGTGCAGGATGTCACGGACAGTGACGGTATAGCTGTCGGTGAGGAAGGGGATGCGCCGGGCCAGGTCCTCCCCGTCCATCTCGGGGGCCAGTCCCTCGTCGGTGGGGCGGGAGGCGATGGTCCCGCCCGTGGTGAGCAGAAGAATATGTTTCACTGGTGCTCAGGCTCCTTTTTATATGCTCAGAATTGGGCGGCCAGGACCTCGGCCTCTCCCATGGCACGGGCCAGGATGGCCGCCTTGTCGTTGCGGATGTCGTCCAGGCCCTCGGCGCACAAAAGCTGGAAGTCAGGGATGCCGTACATGGCGCACAGGGCTTTGAGGTGACGGGCACCCGATTCCATCCACGCCGTCTCCGGCAGGGAGAAGTTGCCGCCCCGGGTGGTGATGAGCAGCAGCTTTTCCGCCCGGCTCAGGCCTACGCTGTTGCCGTCGGCGTCGTAGCCGAAGGTGATGTCGCATACTGAGATGCGCTCCAGGTAGATCTTCAGAATGGCGGGGTAGGAGAGGTCCCAGAAGGGGGCGGCAATGACGATTTTGTCCGCCCTGGCAAACTGCCAGGCGGCGTCAAAGCTGGGGTCGTCCAGCTTTCCGGCGTTCCACAGCTCATCCCGGCGCTCCAGCACCTCGGGATACTGGGGCTCCAGCCGGTCCGTCATCAGATTGCGCTCCGTGACGGTGACCTCCGGGTGGCGTTTTCCATACTCGGAGAGAAAATGCCGGGCCAGGGTCAGGGTGCGGGACCGCTCTCCCCGGACGCAGGCGTTGACAAACAGCAGCTCAGACATGGCGATGACCTCCCGTTGTTTACCCGAATTTCTCCTCCAGTATACCCCGGACGGCCTCGTCTGTCCAGTCCAAGGGTCCCTCCAGCCGCACGGCGGTGCGCCCCTCCCGGAGGACCAGGATGGAATAGTCGTCGGGCGGGTCGGGCCGGAAGATCCAGCTCTCATCAAAGCCCAGGTCCACCGGAGTGAAGGGTTCGTCCTCCATGAGGGCCCGGGCGGCCCGGACGGCCAGGCCCTCCCAGAGGCAGTGGTAACGTCTGGTGTACAGGAAGAGGGACCAGGTGGAGTCACAATCCACCAGCTCCAGGTACTCCCACCGGTTTACCAGAGGAGTACCGGTGTGGACGCTGTCCATGGCGTAGCCGGCGTAGATGAGCCCCACCTTCTCCGCCATTATCACCGGCTGATCCCGCAGCCCTTCCCGCTCGCTCTGGGTATAGGTGTATTTGGAGTCGGGGAAAAAGGACAGAATCAGATTCAGAAGAATGATGAGCTTGATGAGCATGGAGACGGTAAACTCCGCCACGCCCCGCCGCCAGGCCCGACAGGGATCGGGGTCAGACAAGCCCTCCCGCCGGGACCGGAAGTAGTAGAGGGGAAGGGCGGTGAGCTCCCACAGGACGGAGACCAGAAAGATGGGGAGCAGGGTCAGACGGAGAAGGTCCCACCAGGAGGAGAGCATGGAGAGGAAAAAGAGCGGAAGGTCGGTGGGGGATATCAGATAGTAGAACCGGACGATTAGGGCCATGACCAGCAGGGTGGCCGCCAGTCCCCAAAGCCAGGTACTCCAAAAGTAGCATCGTCCGAACCGCTGCCGCTCCAGGCCGGCGTCAGTCTGGATGGGGACAGGGTCGGCGCCGGGCAGGGAGGAGAAGATGTCCATGCCCCGGACGGTGCCCTCCCAGCCCCAGCCCGCTTGATTCAGGAAGTTCCGGTAATCCTGGTCCTTCTTGCCGCCGGAGATGTCCACGCAGTATCTGAGATCGGTGCGCTCCGTCCGACGGAGGCGGAACAGATAGCCCCACAGGGTGGTTTTGCTGGTATACTGCCAGCCCTGGGCGGCCTTCTGATTGAGCCAAACCTCCGCCGCCTTGTAGTCCATGGTGAGAAAGGGAAACAGGGTCCACATCTCTTCTTGCATGGCGATACCTCCTGTCTAAGAAGCCAGCTCCAGGGTGTCCCGGAGCCTTTCCAGCCGGTCGGGGGTGGTGAGGTCCAGACTGCCATAGAGCTGGACCACGGTGTTCCCCTGCCGCAGCAGCAGGGAGTGAAAACCGGTGTCACTCGTATAGGTCCAGGACTGGTCAAAGCTCAGATCTGCGGGGGTGTAAGGCATGTACCGCTCATGGGAGGCCAGGGTATCCGCCGCGATCTGGTCGGCCACCCAGCCGAAGCGGCAGTCCCAGCGCGTCTGGATCAGGGAGATGCCGTCTATGGCCTCCTCAAATTCCAGCTCTGAGGCCAGGACGGAGCTTTGCCGCCGGAACCAGGGAAGCGGGTCGGCAGGCAAGTCCAGATCCTCCAGCCGCAGAAGGGGGAGCTCCGCCACGGCTTGCGGGTCCTGCACCGGAGCGGACTCTTCCACCTCCAATATACGGGAAAAAGGGAGGAGGATCAGGCAGAAGATCCATAGAAGGTAGAAGAGCGTACCGCAGAAGGATCTGGCCCGGGCCAGTCGGAGATTGGGGGCAGGGGGCGAGGAGCGCAGCCAGAAGCGAAGCCCCCATCCGACGGTAAGGAAGAAAAAGGCCATCATGTAGAGAAAAGCGGCGGCGCCCAGCAGTTCCCAGTTGGAGGTGAGGAGCCGGGTGGGCAGGGTGGTGCGCAGCCCCAGCGTGGACCCCAGCAGGGCCAGAAACAGCACCAGAATGAGGCCGCCGATTAAGATGGGGAGCAGTTCCCTGCGGAAAAACGCCTTTTTGAACAGGGCCGGGTCGGTCTGGATAGGAATGGGGTCCCGGCCGGGGAGGGACTTGTAGACATCCAGGCCGGTCCGGGCGGCGCCCACCAGCGCCCAGCCGGACTCTCGCACCAGCTTGTCGAAATCGTCGGGGGCGAAGCTGGGGTCCCGGACCCCGTGGGTCAGGTCCACACAGTACTTGATGTCGTCCCGGGTCCTGGGGACAAATTTGGCGGGGAGAAAGGCAAAGCTCGGCAGATGCTCCAGCTCCCAGCCCTGGTCATAGAGCCGGGTGAGCCAGAGCCGAGCGGCCTCACAGTCGGAGGGCTGAAAGGCGAAGAAGGCGTACTTGACCTTTTTCATGATCACACCTCCTGATCTATGCGCTCCAGGACGGCGGATAATATGTCCGGATCGGTGAAGTCAACAGGTCCCTCCACTGAGACAACCACGTTGTCCAGCCGGAAGAGAAGGGACTGCCAGTCGCCGCCGTCGTAGAGCCAGCTCTCGTCAAAGCCCAGTTCCACCGGGGCGAGGGTGATGGGGTCGTGGAAGTGCATGGCCTTGTCGTCCTGTTCCTCCTTCACCAGGGAGTCAGCCACGGCTTCTGCCAGCCACTCCCAGCGGCAGGAGTAGTAGACCGAGCGGACCATCCCGTCTCTCAGGTAGGTGAGGGACTCCCCATGGCGGAGGAGGTCGGTGCCCTCCCACAGGAGGTAGCCGTCGCCGGAGGAGGGGAAACCCAGGTCCTCCGCCCGCACCAGGGGGTATTCATCCCCCGGGTAGGTGACAGCGTTGATGCGGTCATTTCCCAGATCGGGCAGGATGGAGAGAATCAGGGCCAGCACCAGCAGGGGCAGCCAAAGCCCCTCCGCCAGGCCCCGGAGCCGTGCCGCCCAGGGCCGTGGGACAGGCAGGTCCTCCCCGGCCTCCGCCGCCCTCCGGCACAGGCGGCGGAACCGGCTCAGGAAGGCGAAGTAGCCCAGCTTCCAGGCCAGAGCGGCGGCCAGGAGAAAGAGAAGGACCATGGCGCCGGTGGAGAGAAAGATCTCCCACCAGTGGAACACCTCTCCGAGGAAGAGCTGCCGCAGCAGGAGCTGTACGGCCAGGAGAAGGGGAAAGCCGAGGGCGCTCCAGCGGGCCTCCCGGAGAGCCGCCTTCCAGTGTTCCTCGTAGTCCAGGGCGGAGTCGGTCTGGAGAGGGAGGGGGTCGGCTCCGGCCTTCGAGGCAAAGATGCGGAAGGTGGCGGTCTTGTCCACCAGCTCCCACCCGGCGTCCTCGCACAGGTCCAGGTAGTCCTGCTCGGACTCTCCCAGCTCATCGGGGTTCCCTTTGGGCGTGCGCAGCTCTACGCAGTAGCGCAGGTCGGTCCGCTCCGTCCGCCGGAAGAAGGCCAGCCCGCCGAAGAGCCACTGGAGGGCCCAGCCCGCCGCCGCCCGGCGGTTCAGGGCGGCTTCCAGGGCCTTGGCGTCGGGAGCTAAGTAGTTGAGGTAGGAAACAGGCAGCATCATGGGTCAAACCTCCTGGTCAGACGATAAAAGGGAGAGCAACCGGTCGATCTGGGACCGGGGGATGGGGCCGGAGCGGGTCTCCACCGTCACTACGGTATTTCCAGAGCGGAGCAGAAGCAGGGACTCGGTCTTTCCACCGCCCAGGTCGGCCTCCTGAAGCCACACGTCGGTATAACCGGCTAGTGGCGGGTACCAGGGCTCCCGCTTCAGATCCAGAACCAGCCGGGAGAGCCACTCCCAGCGGGCGGTGTAGCAGTCCACATCATGCTGCTCGCTGCTGGGGTCCTCCCACCAGCTCTGATGGCGCAGCGCAAAGGAACCTTCATCCGAGGGGGCGGGCTGGAGAGGCTGGACGGTAAACTGAATGCTGGAATATCTCCTGAAATTCCGGTCCACGCGGACGGCTCCAGGGACAAAGGTCTCATCCATCAGCACGGAAGTGGGCATCATATGGCTGGTCACGGGGGTGAGGAAAGAGGCAAAAATAACGGCAGAGAACAGTACGGCATAAAAAATGACAGTGATGTGGCGGTTCAAAGACTGTCTGCCCTCTTTGGTGCGGCGGTTTTTATAGAAAAACAAGGCCAATACACTGCCGATCAGCAATCCCAGTGCAGTGCTCAGACTCATGGTCTGTACAGCGTCCAGGAAAAAGCACACAATAACAGCCACGCCCCACAGGCGGCAGAGAAGACACAGCCAGACCGCCGCCACGGCGCTCCTCCGGCCGGGGACGGGCAGGGGACCGCCCGCCGCCCGGTCCCACTGCCGCAGACGCAGCTGAAGACGGCTGGTCCACAGCAGCCAGGCCGCCAGAATGGCAGGGAGGGAGACAAGAAGGGCGAGGCCGGTATTGGTGAGGAGGGCGGCCATGAGGGCGGACCGCCAGGAGCCATCCGAAACCAGCAGCACCAGGGTGGCCAGGAGCAGAATCATGGCCAGCAGGAAAACCCAGCCCTTGAAGTTGGCACGCAGCACCTCCTGCCGGAAGCGGCGGGCCTCCTCCACGCCGTCGGTCTGGATGGGCGGGGTGCCGACAGGCGCCTTGTAGAGATTGAAAGCCCCCACCTTCTGGACCAGGGTCCACCCGGCGTCGGCGCAGAGGGCCAGGTAGTCGGGCCGCTCACTGTATCCGGGGCGGCTCCAGTCCACACACCAGGCCGACCGCGTGTCAGAGGGGACGAACCGGGCAAAGGTGCCCAGCCAGACCCGGTCCAGGGTCCAGTCCTCCGCCGCCCGGCGGTTCAGAAGGGCCTCGGCGGCCTTGATGTCCATGACGGGATAGGTGAACAGGGACCATTGGCTTTGCGTCATGTCAGAGGCCTCCTTTCAGGTCCAGGCATTCCAGCAGATGGGGGAGGGCGGCGTCGGACAGCGCCCCGGCGGGGCCCTTCAGCAGCACTACCACCGAGCCCTGACGCAGGATCAGTCCGCGGTAGTCGCCGCTGTCGGCGATGTAGGCCTCCTCCAGGCCCAGGTCGATGGGGCGGTAGGGCCGGACAGCCGCATCCGCTTCGGCGGAGAGGCCGTCCCCCCGCAGCCCGCGGGCCACCAGCGCTGCCGCCCAGCCGGTCTGGCAGTGCCAGTGGGTCTGCTGAAGGGAGCGCTCCCCATCCAGGGGGGTGCGGACGTAGACGCCCTTGAGCAGGAGGGAGTCCCCCAGCACCATGCCGTAGGGGGCGGAGCCGGACCGATCCAGGTCCTCCGCGGCAAGGTAGGGCCAGGGTGGCAGGTCCTCCAACGGCCCGGCTATCTGGAGGTGCAGCGGGAGGCTGAGGAGCAGGCAGAGGGGGAGAACCAGGGCGCAGAAAGCATTGGCCAAATGCAGGGGAAGCCTGCGGTAGCGGCGGTCCCGGCGGGACGCCCGGAGGGCGAGGAGCATACCCAGGACCAGGAGGGGGAGGGCCGCCAGACAGAGCAGGCCGCCGTTGCTCTGGAGAAAGAGGCGGTAGAAGCACAGCCGGCGCCCGCCCGCCGCCCAGAAGAGGAGCAGAAGGAGGAGAAACAGAATGCCGGTCAGGATGCCGGGGAGCAGGGCCTCCCGACGGTACCGTTCCCGCTCCAGGGCGGGGTCGGTCTGGAGCGGGACGGGATCCCGGCCGGGCTGGGCGCGGTAGATCTTCATGCCGCCGGTCTGGGCCGCCAGAGACCAGCCGGCGTCGGCGGCCAACCGGTCATAGTCCCGCTGCCGCTCCGGGTCACGGAGGGACCAGTGGGCCACATCCACACAGTAGCGGGGCGGCGTGTCCTCCATTGGGACAAAACAGGCCGTGGGAAAGAACCCGGTCTGGATGCGGGTGAGCACCCAGCCCCGCTGTCCCTGATCTTCCAGCCAGCGCTGGGCCTCCGCCCGGTCCCGGACCCCAAAGCCAAAGTAGGCGCGGCGCTCCCGAATCTTCATGAGGGCTCCTCCTCTCTCAGCACCCGCTCTCCGTCGGCCACCTGCCGGCGGAGCCGGTCGAACTCCTCCTCCAGTACCTTCCGCCCCTCGGCGGTGAGGCGGTAGCGCTTCCGGTTCTCCTCCTCGGCGGAGAGCTGGATGAGCCCCTCCTTTTCAAACCGGGCCAGCAGGGCGTACAAGGTCCCCGCCCCGATGGCCACCCGCCCGCCGGTAAGCTCCGATACATACTGCATGATGCCGTAGCCGTGGCGCTCCTTCGTGAGGGAGAGGAGGACATAGTACATCTGCTCCGTCAGAGTATCCAGCTTCTTTCGGGCCACGTCCTCACCTCCCAACTATATCGAATATCGTCATAATCATAGTATAACGATATTCGATATAAGTCAAGAGAGAAACGCAAAAGCCCGGACCCTTTTGGGAAGGGTCCGGGCAGAGGGGAGAACGGTCAGGAGACGCAGGTCTTGAGGGCGGAGTGGAGGAGGAGGCCGTCGTCGGTGGGAGAGAGGATCAGGTCCAGGGTCATGCCGTAGGGCTTTGCCTGGAGCAGGGCCCGATAGGTCCCGTCCTCCAGTCGTTCCAGGCTGCTGAGGGTGTAGACGTCCTCAGAAGTGGTGAAGGCGCCGCACTCCGGGTAGTAGCCCCCGTTTTTCAGCGGGAACTGCGCCGTCCCCTGGGCGGGGAGCTCTCCCCAATAGCCGAAGAAACGGGCCAGATAGTCGGCCACCGTCTGAGGCTCCATGATGTCGCCGCCGCTGCATCCGGAGCGGTAGCACCACAGCAGCACATCGTCCCAGTCAGAGAGGAAGGCGCCGTCCTGGTAGTCAGGGAGGAAGCGGAGGACGTACTGCCGGGCGAAATAGGAGAAATCATCCCTGAGCTGTGCTGTGAGCTCCACCGGACCGGGGTCCTGGTCCGGCAGGGCGGCCAGCTCGTCGGAGACCTCCAGGGCACCGTCGGCGGCGGTGGTCACCTTGATGCCGCTGGGGGTGGTGTAGCTGATCCGATGGGCGGACAGGGCGGTAGAGACAGTGGCATCCGGGACAGGTTCCGACGGAGTGCGGCCGGACCACAGTCCCAGGCCCGCGCCCAAACAGAAAGCGGCGCAGAGGGAGAGGGCCAGGACGGGGCGGGGGAGGGTCCGCCGGGGCCTGCGGCGCGGCAGGGCTTCCATACCGCACAGGGTATTCATGTCCGTGCCCAGGGCGGCGGTGAGGGAGCGGAGCATGTCCAGGTCGGGGACGGTCTGGTCTGTTTCCCAAAGTTAAGGATATGGATACAGATTAATCAATTTTGCCGATAAAGCGGTAGTAAATCTCAATCTCTTGCTCTCTCATACCATCCTCGCCTTTAGTGGCCTCGTGGATGACGATTTTTTCAATCAGGGTATTGAGAAGTTCGGCAGTTAGTTCCGTGGGGTTGGCGTACTGCTTGATGAGGGCGACCCATTTTTCGGCATCCAGGGCAGTTTGCTGCTCTGCGGACAGCTCCGCTTGCAAGCGGCTAATCCTCTCCTCAAGTTCCAGCTGTTCTGCCTGGTACTTTTTAGTCAGCAGATTGAAGTTATACTCGGTGATGCGTCCGGCGGACCAGTCCTCATACATTCGGACAAATTTTCCGTCCACTTCTGCCTTGCGCTTTTCCGCCCGTTTCAGTTCGGATTCCTGACGCTTGGCGACGGTCATGCGTTCCCGGTCACCGTTTTTCAAAATCTGCTGCAAGAGTTTTTCTTCGCTCAGCTGTGCCCGATGGGACCAATACTGGATTCTGGACAGCACATAGACATAGAGTGTGTCATAGCGGATATAATGCGCCGAGCATTGTGCCCCCATCTGTCCGTACTGGCTGCAAGTGAAATGGCTGTACGGCGTTTTGTTCTGCCGGTTCGTGCCGAAGCGCATAGACCAGCCACAATCTGCACATTTTACAAGACCGGCGAAAATCTGCGTTGTAGCATCCTTTTGCTGCCGCCTACGGCTGGTGATCTGCTTTTGTACCTGTTCAAACACATCCCGGCTGATGATCGCCTCATGGGTGTTTTCCACCCGAATCCATTCTTCTTTCGGCTTGCGCACCTTTTTCTTGTTTTTATAAGATATGTTGGTCTGCTTATTGTGTACGCTGTTGCCGATGTAGGTTTCATCTTGCAAGATACTTTTGACCTGAGCAATCGTCCAGGCATAGGATTTTTCTTCCGGCGCATTGGCATAGATATTGGCGAAAGTTCCATACCGCTGATAATTGAGCCAGCCCGCAGTCGGGACTTTCTCTGCAATCAGGGCCTTGGTGATCTTCGCTGCACCCGCCCCATGAAACGCAAGGTCAAAGATTTTCTCGATGATCCAGCGGGTTTCTTCGTCTATGGCCAAAGTGTTTTTGACTTCGGGATGGCGGATGTATCCCAGCGGCGCATAGGCAAAAGTGCGTTCTCCGGCAGCAAATTTGGCACGGAGCGCCGTTTTCACCTTGCGGCTGGTATCCTTTGCAAACCATTCGTTGAAAAGGTTCTTGAACGGCACAAAATCCGAAAGTCCTTTTTCGGTGTCCTCGTTTTCGGCCACGGCAATGTAGCGAATCTGCTTTTCCGGGAACACAAATTCCAGATAGTAGTCCATCATCACGTGTTCACGGCCAAAGCGACTGAGATCTTTGGTAACGATGCAGTTGACCTTTCCGGCCTCCACATCATCCATCATCCGCTGAAAGCTGGGACGCTCGAAGTTTGTTCCGCTCCATCCGTCATCGACATACTCGCCATACACCGAAAGGCCATGTTCCTTTGCGTACTGCTGCAAAATGGTGCGCTGGGTCTCAATGCTCACGCTGTCGCCATAGTTTTCGTCGTCACGGCTGAGACGCATATAGAGTGCGGTATTGTAAGGTTGTTTCACGGTAAAAATCCTCCTTTTAATCGAAACAACCCACGCTTACAATACTTCTGCTTTTATTATACCGTAAGCGTGGATGTGGTTCAACGACATTTTGTTGTGGGTTTATCCAGCGTTGCGGGCGGCATACTGGACCACTTTTTCAATCAGCTTGTCCATGGGCTTTCCTGACTGGGAGAAATGCTCGGATACCCGAATCCGGGTATTGCCGCAGTAAAAGTATTGAATGCCATCCGGCTCTGTGACATAGACCGAGGTGTTCTCCAGTGTCGGTTCGGGTTCATCCTTCCAGCTGCGCCATTCTTCCAGAGTTTCCAACGGCGGCTCAAAAATCGGTTCAAAGCAGGATTCAATGTCGATATAACCATCGTCGGGTTCGCTCATAAAATCTTTGTGTTTTCTCATGCAGTTTCCTCCATCAATTAAAGTTCCATATCCTGCGACTTGCGGCGGGAAGGTTGATCGTGCTGCTTTGTTTGCCGAGTTCGTGTCAAAATGGCGTCAAGAAAAGCCCGCACCTTTTCGGGTGCGAGCTTGACAGCTTCCAGATAGGGCCGTGCCTGTTCTTTCAGCGACTCATATCGCTGTTTCCAGACAGCGGCACTTTTTTGTGCGCTTTGCAGTTTTTCTTCCAAACGGCTGTTTTCCGCCTTGGCAAGAATCCCGTTGACCGCATAATCCTTGAGTGTGCTGCACTCGGATGGGGTCAGAGTGATATTGCCGGTGATCGCCTTTTTCCCCATGGAGCGGATTTCCTGTACGGTCAGGGCGGTGGTGCGCTGTTCTTTGGTCTGCTTTTGCAGGGATTGCAGTTCCTTCTGCTTTTTCTCAACGGCAGCCTGTGCAGTGTCCAGCGCCTGCTCTGTCTGAGCGATTTGAGCGGTCACATCTTCTAGCCGCTGCTGCTCCTGTGCCACTTTGAACTGGGTCACAGTCAGATGTTCTTCGGTGCTGCCACGCTCTCCACGCTCCA
>CAUBHZ010000022.1 GCA_958435885.1 uncultured Intestinimonas sp.
CTGACGGCCAGACCGCCCAGGCCGATGTGGCCACCCTCACCGCCGGCGGCGAGACCTACTACCGCCTGCGCGATGTGGCCGCCTCCGTGAACGGCAGCGACAGCCAGTTCAACGTGGCGTGGAACAACGGCGTGGTGGTCACCACCGGCGCCGCCTACACCGGCGCGGTGCCCGCCGCCGCCCCCACCGCCGGCACCGCCGCCTCCCTGACCCTCACCGTGGACGGTGAGAGCGTCACCACCGGCGCCATGCTGGCCAACGGCAACTACTACGTGACCGCCGCCTTCCTGGCCACCCTGGGCGTGTCCCTGGGCGCCTGAGCCGACGGCACAGACTGTGACAGATTCCCGGCGGCTATGCCGCCGGGAATCTCTATTTTCAGACAGAAAGGCGGAACAGGGTTCATGCTGAGAGCACGTTTACTGCGGTGGGGGATCCCGCTGCTGATTTTGGCGGTATTTGCGGTGTTTGTCATCTGGATCAACCAGGGGGAGCGCATCGCCCTGGTCAACCGGGAGGGCCAGACCTTTGAAAAGGGCGTGGTGACCGAAATCCTTCAGGACAACCTCCAGCCCGACGGCTCCCGGGTGGGGGAGCAGCGGGTGGTGGTGCGCATGACCACCGGCGTCCGGGCCGGCCAGGAGCTGGAGACCACCAGCTCCTCCGGCTTCCTCTTCGGGGCGGGCTGCACGGTGGGGATGCGCGTCATCGTCATGCAGAGCGTGGCGGGGGACGCCACCGTCACCAGCGTCTACTCCCGGGACCGGGAGTGGGTCCTCTACGCCTTTGCGGCGGCTTACCTGCTGGTCCTCTGCCTGGTGGGGGGCAAGCAGGGGGTCAAAGGGGCCCTGGGGCTGGTCTTCACCTTCTTCTGCATCCTCTTCGTGTACCTCCCCCTGGTGTACCAGGGGTGGTCCCCCTTCTGGGTGGCGGTGCTCATCTGCGTGGTCACCACCCTGGTCACCATGTACCTCATCGGCGGCCCCACCAAAAAGACCCTGGTGGCCACCGGCGGCACGGTGGCGGGGGTCATCATCGCCGGCATCGCCGCCACCGTCTTCAGCCTGGCCACCGGCATCACCGGCTGGAACGTGTCGGACATCGAGAGCCTCCTGACCCTGGCCAGCACCAGCGGGGTCCAGGTGGGAGGGCTCCTCTTCTCCGGGCTGCTCATCTCCAGCCTGGGAGCCGTGATGGACGTGGCCATGTCCATCGGCAGCGCCATCGCCGAGCTCCACGCCCAGAACCCTGCCATCTCCCGCCGGGAGCTGTTCAAGGCGGGGATGCACGTGGGCCGGGACATGATGGGCACCGACTCCAATACCCTGATCCTGGCCTTCGCCGGAGGCAGCGTCTCCATGCTGGTGCTGGACTACGCCTACGCGCTGCCCTACCAGCAGATCATCAACTCCAACAACATCGGCATTGCCATCATGCAGGGCCTCTCCGGCAGCTTCGGCATCGTGCTGGCGGTGCCGGTCACCGTGGCCCTGGCCGTCCTGCTCTACACCTGGTCCGACCCGGCGGAAAACCGGTGAGAACGCCGGAGCATAGGGAAATGATACGGGAGAAGGGGGGGCGGAGAGCCCCCCTTTCGTGCAGAGCACAGAGATTTTACCGGAAGCCCATTCCATGCTATACAAATTCGACCTGATCCGCTATAATCTATGCTGAAGAGATCCCCCGCGGACAACGATCCGCCGCGGTGTGGACGCCGCGGGATGGCAGAGGCCGTCCTGCGGCATTATTTTGGAGGGATGGATTTGTACACCATCAAAAGCTACATGTTCCCCCAGTCCCTGGAGGCGGCCTACGAGCTGCTCAGCCGGGACCCGAAGAACAATGCGATCCTGGGCGGCTGCTGTTGGCTGAAGATGGGCCGGCGGCGGCTGCGCACCGCCATCGACCTCACCCAGCTGGGGCTGGACCGGATCGAGGTCCGGGACGGCTGGGTGGAGATCGGCGCCTGCGTCACCCTGCGTCAGATGGAGACGGCGCCCGCGCTCACCGGGCGCTTCGGCGGTATCCTGAGCCGCTGCGTGGAGCACATCGTGGGCGTCCAGTTCCGCAACTGCGCCACCGTGGGCGGCTCGGTCTACTCCCGGTTCGGCTTCTCCGACGTGACGGCGGCCCTGCTGGCCCTGGACGCCACGGTGGTCCTCTACCGGCAGGGGGAGATCCCCCTGGCCGACTTCATGGCCATGCCCATCCACTTTGACGATATCCTGGTCAAGGTCCGGGTCCGGGACGACGGGCGCACCGCCGCCTATGAGAGCCTGCGCCGCTCCACCACCGACCTGCCCCTGCTGGCGGTGGCGGTGAGCCGTCTGGGTGATGACTGGACCGTCTCCGTGGGGGCTCGTCCGGCCGCCGCCCGGCGGTCTGCGGAGGCCGCCGCCTGTCTGGCCGCCGGCGGCACTCCGGCGGAGGCTGGGGAAGCCGCCGCCCGGGCGCTGACCTTCGGCACGGACCTGCGGGCCGGCGCCGACTACCGCCGGGAGATGACCAAGGTGCTGGTCCGCCGGGCCGCCGAGGCCTGCGGGAAAGGAGGGGAACAGGCATGAAGGTGAAGATCACCGTCAACGGGGAGGTGCTCAACAAGCACATCCCCAACGACATGATGCTGCTGGATTTTCTGCGCAAATACGGCATTTACAGTGTGAAGCGGGGGTGTGACACCTCCAACTGCGGTCTGTGCACCGTGTGGGTGGAGGGGAGCCCCGTGCTCTCCTGCTCCTATCCCGCCGCCCGGGCCGACGGCAAGAACGTCACCACCCTGGAGGGGGTGCAGGAGGAGGCCCAGGGCTTTGCCCGCTTCCTGGTGGACGAGGGAGCCGAGCAGTGCGGCTACTGCAGCCCCGGCCTCATCATGACCGTGCTGGCCATGGGCCGGGAGCTGGACCACCCCACCGATGAGGAGGTCCGGGCGTACCTCTCCGGCAACCTCTGCCGCTGCACCGGCTACGCCGGGCAGATGCGGGCCATCCGGGCCTGGCTGGACGAGAGAGCGGAAAAGGAGGTCCAGGCATGCGCTATGTGAACAAGGCCGTCCCCAAGACCGACGGCATGGCCCTCACCAGCGGCAAGGGCCTCTACACCGACGACCTGGCTCCACGGGACTGCCTTGTGGTGAAGGTCCTCCGCAGCCCCCACGCCTTTGCCCGCATCAAGTCTATCCGGAAGGAGACGGCCAGCCGGGTGACCGGCATCGCCTGCATCCTCACCTGGGAGGACGTGCCCAGGATCCGCTACACCCTGGCGGGCCAGTCCTACCCCGAGCCCAGCCCCTACGACCGGTACATCCTGGACCAGGTGGTGCGGTATGTGGGAGACCCGGTGGCCATCGTGGCCGGCCGGGACGAGGCCTGTGTAGACAAGGCCATGCGGATGATCCAGGTGAAGTACGAGGTGCTGGAGCCGGTCATCGACTTTGAAAAGGCCCTGGACAACCCCTCCGTCATCCACCCGGAGTCCGACTACCACACCAACTTCGACATCGGCGGCGACCCGTCCCGGAACCTGGTCTCCAGCGGCTGTGACGCCGATGGTGACGTGGAGGCCGCCCTGGCCGGGTGCGACGTGGTGGTGGACCGGACCTACTACACCAAGGCCAACGCCCAGGCCATGATGGAGACCTTCACCACCTACACCTGGCTGGATCAGACAGGGCGGCTCAACGTCACCTCCTCCACCCAGGTGCCCTTTCACTGCCGCCGGATCATCGCCCACGCCCTGGGGCTGCCCCAGGGGGCGGTGCGGGTGACCAAGCCCCGGATCGGCGGCGGCTTCGGCGCCAAGCAGACCCTGGTGAGCGAGCTCTTCCCCGCCCTGGTGACCCTGCGCACCGGCCGGCCGGCCAAGATCGTCTACACCCGCCGGGAGGTCTTCCAGGCCTCCAACAGCCGCCACCAGATGCGGGTCCACGTCCGGGTGGGCGCCATGCGGGACGGCACCATCAAGGCGGTGGACATGCACGCCCTCTCCAACGCCGGCGCCTACGGCGAGCACGCCTCCACCACCGTGGGCCTGGTGGGACATAAAAATATTCCTCTCTATGCCAAGAACGCCGCCTTCCGCTTCACCTATGAGGTGGTCTACACCAACACCATGGCGGCAGGGGCATACCGGGGCTATGGCGCCACCCAGGGCTGCTTCGCCATGGAGTCGGCCGTCAACGAGCTGGCCGCCGAGCTGGGCATGGACCCGGCCCAGCTGCGGCTCAAAAACCTGCCCCAGCAGGGCATGAATATGCCCGCCTACTACAACGAGCCCCTGAGCAGCTCCTGCCTGCCCCAGTGCATCCAGCGGGGCATGGAGATGATCGGCTGGGCGGAAAAGTACCCCAGCGTCCGGGTGGACGACCGGCATGTCCGGGGCGTGGGCATGGCCATCACCATGCAGGGCTCCGGCATCTCCGCCGTGGACACCGCCACCGCCACCATCAAGCTCAACGACGACGGCTTCTACACCCTGATGATCGGCGCCACCGACATGGGCACCGGCTGTGATACCATCCTGGCCCAGATGGCTGCCGAGGTGCTGGAGTGCCCCATGGAGTGGATCAGCGTGGCCCCCATCGACACCGACTACTCTCCCTATGACACCGGCTCCTACGCCTCCAGCACCACCTACGTCACCGGCACCGCCGTGGTGAAGGCCTGCACCGAGCTGGTGGAGAAGATCACCAACGAAGGCGCCCGCCGGCTGGGTATCCACCCCGAGCGGGCCCGGTTCGACGGTCAGGTGGTCTATGACCACACCAACCCGGACACCCGGATCACCCTGTCCAAGCTGGGCCAGGACTCGGTGGTGGGGCCGGGCTCCCAGTGGCTCACCGCCACCGCCAGCCACTGCAGCCCCACCTCGCCGCCGCCCCTGATGGCGGGCTTCGCCGAGGTGGAGGCCGACCTGGAGACCGGCGAGGTCAAGGTGGTGGACTATGTGGGCGTGGTGGACTGCGGCACCGTGGTCAACAAGAACCTGGCACGCATCCAGGCCGAGGGCGGCATCGCCCAGGGCATTGGCATGGCCCTCTTTGAGGACGTGTGCTATGACGGCCGGGGCATGATGGCCAACAACTCCTTCATGCAGTACAAGATCCCCAGCCGCACCGATCTGCCCCAGATCCGGGTGGCGTTCGAGGAGAGCTATGAGCCCAACGGGCCCTTCGGCGCCAAGTCCATCGGCGAGGTGGTCATCAATACCCCAGCCCCCGCCGTGGCCGCCGCCGTGCGCAACGCCACAGGGGTCCAGGTCCGTGACCTCCCCATCACGGCGGAGAAGCTGGTCCTGGGCATGGCACAGAACCGGGAAAAAACAGTGTGAATCAGAGACCTGCCGCTGCCCTTGCAGCGGCAGGTCTTTTTTTATCCGGCAGCGGCCGGCGCATAAATAAGTTGACATTCGTCCGATTTCGTACTATTATACCTGATGGTATGATTTCGGACGATTGGAGGAAGTGCAATGGAGGGAAATACCGCCGCCAAGCGGCACATTCACCTGCTGGGGGAGCTGGAGGGGACATATCACGACGCCTCGCTGCTGCTGGGGATGTCGGACAGCGTGTCTCAGATCCTCTACACCATCTGTGTCAGCGGCGGAGGCTGCCCGCTCCATGCCATCTGCCGTCAGTGCGGACTGAGCAAGCAGACGGTGAATTCGGCGGTGCGGAAGCTGGAAAAAGAGGGCATCGTCTATCTGGAGGCGATGGACGGCAAGACCAAGCGGGTCTGCCTGACGGCGGCGGGGGAGGTCTACGCCGCCGGAACCGCCCGGGAGATCGTCCGGATGGAGAACGAGATCCTGGATGCCTGGGCGCCGGAGGATGTGGAGCAGTATGCGGCCCTGACCGAGCGCTTCCTGGAGGGGATGCGGGAGAAGGTGGCGCAGCTGAGGGTGCGGAAGGCACAGGAGCGGAGCCGATGATCCAGCTCTCCGACCATTTTACCTGCCGGCGCCTGCTGCGCTTTACCTTCCCCTCTATCGTGATGCTGGTCTTCACCTCCATCTATGGCGTAGTGGACGGCTTTTTCGTCTCCAACTTCGTGGGCAAGACCCCCTTCGCCGCCGTCAACTTCATCATGCCCTTCCTTCTGATCCTGGGGTGCGTGGGCTTCATGTTCGGCACCGGCGGCGGCGCCCTGATCGCCAAAACCCTGGGGGAAGGGGACAGGGAAAAGGCCAACCGGATCTTCTCCATGCTGGTGTGGGTCTCCCTTCTCTGCGGCGTGGGTCTGGCCGTCCTGGGGCAGCTGCTGCTGGCACCCGTGGCCGCTCTGTTGGGGGCGGAAGGGGAGATGCTGGCGGACAGCGTGATCTACGGGCGCATCATCCTGCTGGCCATTCCCGCCTACGTCCTCCAGTACGAGTTCCAGTGCCTCTTCGCCACGGCGGAAAAACCCAAGCTGGGCCTGGCCGTGACGGTGGCGGCGGGCGTGACCAACGTGGTGCTGGACGCCCTGTTTGTGGCGGGCCTCTCCTGGGGACTGGAGGGGGCGGCGGCCGCCACCGCCCTGAGCCAGTGTGTGGGCGGGCTGCTGCCGCTGCTCTACTTTGGCCGTCCCAACCGGAGCCTGCTCCACCTGACCCGGGCCGGGCTGGACCGGCGGGCCCTGTGCAAGGCCTGCACCAACGGCTCCTCCGAGTTTTTGTCCAACATCTCCATGTCCGTGGTGGGGATGCTCTACAACGTCCAGCTGCTGCGCTACGCCGGTGAGGACGGTATCGCCGCCTATGGTGTTCTGATGTACGTCAGCCTTATTTTTCAGGCTGCTTTCCTGGGCTACTCCGTGGGGACGGCGCCGGTGATCAGCTACCACGACGGGGCGGGGCACTACGGGGAGCTCCGGGGGCTCCTGCGGCGGAGCCTGGGCATCGTGGGCATGTTCGCTCTCCTGATGTTTGCCGCGGCGGAGCTGCTGGCCCTGCCGCTGTCACGGCTGTTCGTGGGGTATGACCCCGGCCTGCTGTCCCTCACCCTGCGCGGCTTCCGGCTCTACTCCTGTTCCTTCCTGTTCTCGGGGCTGGCCATCTTCGGCTCCTCCTTCTTTACCGCCCTGAATGACGGCCTAGTCTCCGCCCTCATCTCCTTCCTGCGGACCCTGGTGTTCCAGGCGGCGGCGGTGCTGCTACTCCCGCTGCTCTGGGGACTGAACGGCATCTGGGCGGCCACCGCGGCGGCGGAGCTGCTGGCCGTGGCGGTGACGGCTGCCTTCCTGGTGGGAAAGCGGCGGAAATACCACTACTGAAAAATGACAGAAAGCGAGAAGGCTCCGGCACGATGCCGGAGCCTTCTCGCTTTGGCGCGGATACAGCGAGGGGCGGCCTTACCAGGCCGCCCCGCGAAAGAGACCGGGGTGTAATTACAGCTTGTAGCAGACCTTGCCGGGGGTGAGGATCAGGTTGGGGTCGAAGACCTTCTTGATCTCTTCCATCAGCTTCATGTTGGTCTCGCCGACGCTGCGGGCCAGGTAGTCCACCTTGCCCATGCCGATGCCGTGCTCGCCGGAGACCAGACCGCCCATCTCGGTGGCCTTGTCGTAGATCTTGGTCATGAAGTCGTCGACCTGCTTCTTGAACTCATCCAGCTCCATGTCGTTGGCGCAGGTGTAGATGTGCAGGTTGCCGTCGCCAGCGTGACCGAAGCTCTTGACCTTGAAGCCGTAGTCGGGCTCGATGCTCTTGAAGTAGCCCACGAAGTCGGCGATGCGGCTCACGGGGACGACCACGTCGCACTCGTCCAGCAGCTTGGTCTGCTCCTCGATGCCCTCCAGGAAGGAGGAGCGGGCAGCCCAGGCGTCCTTCATCTTGGCGGGGGTGTCGGCCACCAGGACGTCCATGGCGCCGGCCTCGAGGACCAGCTCAGCGGCCTGCTCCACGATGGCGTCGATCTCGTCCTGGGTGTTGCCGTCGAAGGTCACCAGCAGGTAGGCGCCCACATCGGTGCCGCCCACGTTGCGGGGGAACACGGCCTTGCCCAGATACTCCTCGGAGGAGATCAGGATCTCTCTCTCGAAGAACTCCAGAGCCTGGGGATTCATGTGGTTCTTCTTGAACTTGGGCACGGTGGCAATGGCCTCGTCCAGGTTCTCGTAGGGGACGATCAGGCTGACGGTGACCTTGGGGGCGGGGATGAGCTTCAGGGTGAGCTCGGTGATGATGCCCAGGGTGCCCTCGGAGCCGATCATCAGGTTCAGCAGGGAGTAGCCGGAAGAGGTCTTGGACACGTTGGAGCCGAAGTGGACGACCTCACCGGAGGGAAGGACCACGGTCATGGCGGACACGTAGTCGCGGGTGGCGCCGTACTTCACGGCGCGCATGCCGCCGGCGTTGGTGGAGACGTTGCCGCCCAGGGTGGCGAACTTCTCACCGGGATCGGGGGGATACAGGAGACCCTGCTTCAAGGCGTCCTCAGCCAGGTCGTTGAGGAGCACGCCGGGCTGCACGCGGACGACGAAGTTGTCGGTGTCGTAGCCCAGGATCTTCTTCATCTTGGTGGTGCAGATGACCACGCCGCCGGCGATGGGGGTGCAGGCACCGGCCAGACCGGTACCGGCGCCACGGCAGGTGACGGGGATGTGGTTCTCGTTGCAGATCTTCATGACGGCGGAGACTTCCTCCGTGCTCATGACATCGATGGCCAGGTCGGGCATCCGGGTGCCGTAGATGGGCATCTCGTCGCGGGAGTAGTCGGCGTTGACGTCGGCGCCGACGTAGACGCGCTCAGGGGCGATGGCCTTGATCTGTTCGATGATTTCGGGCGTGAGCTGATTGTACTGAGCCATAATCATTTACCTCCTAAAATCTTTCAGGATGTTACTATGTTTATGAAGTGGGACTTCAGGGCTCGACGATGACGGAGATGCCGTTGGGGATGATGACCAGATGGGCATCCTTGCCCTTGGCCTCCCGGGCGCGGTCCAAAGCGGTGTCCAGATCGGGGGCGTACTCCAGCTTCATCTCCTCGATGGTCTTCTGCATGGCGGGCTCGGAGACGAAGATGATGCGGTGCTTGAGCATCATGCGGCAGAGGATCTGGTACTCCCACTGATCGGGGTCGGTCTTGTCCATGGGGGTGGCCAGGATGCGCTCCATCAGGTGCTCCAGGGTGTCGCAGTCGGCCAGGGCGTGATAGAAGCTGTCGCCGCCGGTGCCGTCGTTGCAGCGGGTGGAGATGATGAGCACGGCGCCGGGGGCGGCGGCCGCCTCGGCGGCGGTCAGGCCCTTCACGGACTGGTACATGTTCTGGTCCAGGGGAGCGCCGCCGTTGGAGGTGATGACGATGTCGCCCTTCTTCTGGGGCTTGACGCGGCAGTAACCCTTCAGGAAGGCGCAGCCGGTCTCATGGGCCTGGAAGGGGTCGCCGGCAAAGGCGGCGGCCACATGCTTATCCTCGTCGATGACCACGTTGACGATGTACTGGAGCTTGGCCAGCTTGGCGGCGGCGACCATGTCGTTGTGGAGGGGGTTGCCCTCCAGGATGCCGGTGCGGGCGCAGGGGGAGTCAATGAACTTGGAGCAGTGGTTGCCCAGCACGGTGACCTGGTCACACACGCCGGGGAGCACGCTCTTGCGGCCGCCGGAGAAGCCGGCGAAGAAGTGAGGCTCGATGAAGCCCTCGGCCACCAGGAGGTCGGTCTCGGCGGCCACCTTGTCGATGACCAGCTTGGCGCCGGAGGGGAGCACGCCGATCTCCACGTTGCTGGAGGCGTCACGGCTGTCGTGGCAGACGAACTTCTCCTCGTTGGCGATCTTCTCGCCCACCTTATTGACCAGCTCCTCGTGGCTGGTGGGGCGGTGGAAGCCGGTGGCGATGAGCAGGGTGATGTCGATGTCGGGGTTGCCCTCCCGCAGCTCGGCGAGCATGAAGGGGAGGATGTGCTTGCTGGGGACGGGGCGGGTGTGATCGCTGATGATGATGGTGGCGGTCTTCTTGCCCTTGGCCAGCTCGGAGAGCTTGGCCGAGCCGATGGGGTTGGCCATCGCCTTTTTGACGATGTCATCCTCACTGCCCTCGGCCTTCAGGGTCCCGATGGCGGACTCCAGGACTTCTGCCCCGGTCACATCCCGGCTGAGCTCCAGACCGGTGGTGCCAAAGGGGATTCGCATGTTGATCCCTCCATTTCAGATTTCGGTGCGCTGAGCACCGCAATATGGCAAAACCAACCTTCTCAATTGGTCCTACCTATTTCCTGCATATAAGTTTAGCACAATATGGGTAAGATGCAAGGGTTTTTGGACATTTTTTCAACAATTCTCCATTCCGCACAATTCGTAGCACCAATATTCAGCACTTTGTAGGAAAATGAGTGATTTGGCAAAAATGCTCTGGACAATGTGCTGACAAAGGAATAAAATAACTATGAAAATTGGTGGAACCAATGAATGAGCATGCAGACAACTGGGCGATAAAAGGTCATGTGTGTCAAATTGGTAGCACCAATGCTATCGCAAAGAGGAGTGACAAGTTGTGGGAGAGATCATACTAAAAGGTGTATTGTCCCTGCTGCCCATCATCTGGCTGATCGTGGCCCTGACCGGACTGAAGATGGCCGGCCACAAGGCCTGCGTGGGCGCCCTGATCATCACCATCGTGGAGTCCCTGTTCCTGTGGAAGATGCCGGCTGTGGACTGCGCCACCTCCGCTCTGGAGGGCTTCGCCTCGGCGCTGTGGCCCATCATCCTGGTCATCATCGCCGCCATCTTTACTTATAATCTGTCTCTGAAGACGGGCGCCATGGACGTCATCAAGCAGATGCTCACCGGCGTCTCCGCCGACAAGCGTGTGCTGGTGCTCCTCATCGGCTGGTGCTTCGGCGGCTTCATGGAGGGCATGGCCGGCTTCGGTACCGCCATCGCCATCCCCGCCAGCATGCTGGCCGGCATGGGTATGGACCCCATCGTGGCCTGCCTGGTGTGCATGCTCGCCAACGCCTTCCCAACCGCCTTCGGCTCTGTCGGTATCCCCACCGTGACCCTGGCCAACGTGACCGGCCTGGATCCCCTGCCTCTGGCCTTCACCACCGTGGTGCAGATGATCCCCTTCATGATCCTGGTGCCCTTCCTCATGGTCATCGTGGGCGGCGGCGGCGTCAAGGCCCTGAAGGGTATGGTTGGTATCACCCTGGTCTCCGGCGTGTCCTTCGTGGTGCCCCAGCTCATCGTGGCCAAGTTCACCGGCCCTGAGCTGGCCGTCATCGTGGGCTGCGTGGTCAGCCTGGGCTGCACCATCCTCATGGCCCGTGCCCGCAAGGGGAAGGAGATCCCCGCCGAGTACAACATGAGCGCCGGCAACGCCAATGCCAAGGCCATCGACGGCAACAAGGCCCTTGTGTCCTGGCTGCCCTTCATCCTCATCTTTGTGCTGCTGCTGGTCACCTCCAAGCTGGTGCCCCCTGTCAACAGCGCTCTGGCCGGCTTCTCCAGCTCCATCAAGATCAGCACCTCCGCCAATGCCGGCAACGCCTCCTTCAGCTGGATCAACACCCCCGGTATCTGGATCTTCGTGGCTGCCATCATCGGCGGCTTTGTCCAGAAGGCAACCCCCAAGATGATGATCGACACTCTGGTGGCCACCGTCAAGCAGATGTCTAAGACCATCATCACCATCATGTCCGTGCTGGCCGTGGCCAAGATCATGACCTACTGCGGCATGATCAATGATATGGCGGTCTTCTTCGTGTCCATCACCGGCAGCTTCTATCCCTTCGTTGCCCCCATCATCGCGGCGCTGGGCGCCTTCATCACCGGCAGCGGCACCAGCACCGAGGTGCTGCTGGGCAGCCTGCAGACTGCCGCCGCCGAGCAGATCGGCGCCTCCCCCTTCTGGCTGGCCGCCGCCAACTCCACCGGCGCCGGCATCGGCAAGATCCTCTCCCCCCAGTGCATCGCCACCGCCGCTGCGGCCGTGGGCCTGGTGGGTCAGGACTCCAAGCTCCTGGGCGGCATCATCAAGTGGGCGCTCCTGGAGCTGGTCATAGCCTGCCTGATCGTGGGTCTCCTGGGCGGTATCGTTGTTCCCATCCTGGGTGTCTGAGCCCATCCTGTCCAATTTTGAAGAGAGCCCCCGCGC
>CAUBHZ010000023.1 GCA_958435885.1 uncultured Intestinimonas sp.
AGCTGCTTTGACCTCATGAACGGCAAGGTCTGCGGCAAATCCATGGACGACCGTTCCTGCTTTACCATTCTGCTGCGGACGGCAGAGCTCCTCCGGGACAAGACCCTGGATGTAGATCTTTACATCATGGGCAGTACCCGAGAGGAGGTGGGCGGCGCCGGCGCCAAGGTGGGAACCTACAGCCTTCACCCGGACTGCTGCGTGGCGGTGGATGTGACCCACGCCAAGACGCCGGACAACCCCAAGGGGCGGCGCAGCGGCACCGGCGGCGGGCCTCAGATCGGCGTCGGCCCCAACATGACCCGCTGGATGACCGAGCGCATGGTGGCCAAAGCCAAAGAGCTGGGCATCCCCTATGACCTGGAGATCATGGAGGGCCACACCGGCACCAACGGCTGGCACATGCAGATCGTCCGGGAGGGGATCGCCACCTCGGTGGTCTCCCTACCCCTGAAGTATATGCACAGCCCCATCGAGGTGCTGGATCTGGCGGACATCGAATCCTCGGCGGCCCTGCTGGCCGCCTTTGCGGAAAACCTGGGCAAGGAGGCGAAGGAACTGTGCTGAATCTGGTCAAGGAACTCTGCCTCCTCAACGGCGTCTCCAGCGGAGAAGATGAGGTACGCGATTACCTGATGGAGCGGTGCCGGCCCTATGCCGCCTCCATGCGGGTGGACGCTCTGGGCAATCTCATCGTCTTCAAGCAGGGAGAGAAGCGCACGGGAAACAAGCTCATGCTCACCGCCCACATGGATGAGGTGGGCTTCATTGTCAACGATATTACCGAGGACGGGTACCTGAAATTCGCCCCTGTGGGCGGGATCGACCCCCGGGTGGTCATCGGCAAGCGGGTGAGCGTGGGCCGGGGACGCATCCCAGGGGCCATCGGCCTCAAGGCCTACCACCTGGTCAGTGCCGAGGAGGAGAAGCGAGTCCCCGACTTTGAGGACCTGTATATCGACATCGGCGCAAAGGACCGGGCCGACGCCGAGCGTGTCACGGCTCTGGGGGATCTGGCGGCCTTTGAGAGCGACGCTGTGGAGTTCGGCTCCGGCATGCTCAAGGCCAAGGCCCTGGACGACCGTGTGGGCTGTGCCGTCATGCTCAAGCTCATTGAGGAAGAGCTGCCCATGGACTGTACCTTCGTCTTCTCCGTTCAGGAGGAGGTGGGTACCCGGGGCGCCTTCGGCGCCGCCTTTTCCGTCACGCCGGAGATCGCCCTGGTGCTGGAGGGCACCACGGCGGCCGATCTCCCGGGCACTGACGAGCACCGTCGGGTGGCCATCCTGGGAAAGGGTCCTGTGCTCTCCTTCATGGACAACGGCACCATCTACGACCGTGCTCTCTTTGAGCAGCTGCGGGAGCTGGCGGAAGAGCACAATATTCCCTGGCAGACCAAGAACTACCTCTCCGGCGGCAACGACTCCTCGGCCATCCAGCGCACCAAGGAGGGTGTCCGGGTGGCGGCAGTATCCACTCCGGTCCGGTACCTGCATGCTCCGTCCAGCGTGATCTGCTGCCAGGATTTCAACTACGTGCATACGCTGGTCAAACACTTTATCGAAGCCCTGTCGGCCTCGTGATACAGGAGGATAGAAAAGTATGGATCTTTTGAAGACGCTTCAGGCCCTCAATGCCTGCCATGGCCCTGCCGGTGACGAGTCCGAGGTGGCCGATGTGCTGGAGAAACTGGCTATGCCCTTTGTGGACGAGTGCCGCCGGGATACCATGGGCAATCTCATCGCCCATAAGAAGGGGAGTGGGTCCCGGGTGATGTTCGCCGCCCATATGGACTCCATCGGCTGCATCGTCACCTATATCGAGAAGGAAGGTTATCTCCGGTTCGGAAAGGTGGGCGGGCTGCACGCCCCCGATCTCATCGCCACGCCCGTCCGCTTCAAGAACGGCGTCCGGGGCGTTATCTGTCTCAGTGAGTCGGTGGACCCCAAGGATATGACGCTGGATGACCTCTATATCGATATCGGCGCCCACGACGCCGACGAGGCCGGGGCCATGGTCAAGATCGGCGACACCGCCGTCTACGACACCCCCACCTACGCCGTGGGTGACCGCCTGGTCTCTCCCTACATGGACAACCGCATCTCCTGCCTGGTGCTGCTGATGGCCATGGAGGAGCTCCAGAACAGCGATAACGACCTGTACTTTGTCTTTACCTCCCAGGAGGAGGTGGGGCTCCGGGGCTCCAAGACCGCCGCCTACACCATCGACCCCGATTATGGCATCGCCGTGGATGTAACGGGCTCGGCGGATGAGCTGGGGACCAAGCATTCCTGCAGCAGCAAGCTGGGGGGCGGCGCCGCCGTCAAGGTGATGGATTCCTCCGTCATCTGCCACCCCCAGATGGTGTCCAAGCTGGAGGCTCTGGCCAAGGAGCGGGGCATCCCCGCTCAGATGGACGTGCTCAAGGCCGGCGGTACCGATGCCGGCAGCATCCACATCAGTAAGATGGGCGTCCTCACCGGCGGCATCTCCATCCCCTGCCGCTATATCCACAGCCCTCAGGAAATGGTGGACCGGGGAGATGTGGAGGCCTGCGCCCGTCTGGTGGCCGCCTTTGCAGAGGCCAGCCTCTAATTGATTGCTAACCGCAAAACCATTGGAAAACAGAGAGTGAAAAGGAATATGCCATTACAGATAAGTGACCGGGTCCGGGAACTGGGCCGGCAGGCTCAGGCGGACCTGGGAGAGCAGTTTGCCCGCATTGACACCATTGCGGAGGAAAACACACAAAAGGTCCTGGCGGCCTTTCAGAAGCATCGGGTGGCGGAGGCCTACTTTGCCGGCACCACTGGCTATGGCTACGACGATCTGGGCCGGGACAAGCTGGAGGAGATCTACGCCGAGATCTTTGGTACCGAGGACGCCCTGGTCCGCATCGGCTTCGTCAACGGTACTCACGCCATCTCCTGCGCCATGTACGGCGCCCTGAAGCCTGGGGACACCCTGGTCTACGCCGTGGGGGCGCCCTATGACACTATCCAGGGCGTCATCGGCATCACGGACAAGGGCTTTGGATCGCTGAAGGACTACGGCATCAACTACAGGCAAGTAGAATTGGTTGACGACAAACCCGACCTGGAGGGCATGGCCAGAGTGGTCCGGGAGGACCCTACCGTGAAGGTGGTCATGATCCAGCGCTCCAAGGGTTACGCCACCCGGGCATCCCTGTCGGTGGCTGAGATCGGGGAGATGTGCCGGGTCATCAAGGCGGCCAACCCCAACGTGGACGTTCTGGTCGACAACTGCTACGGCGAGTTCGTGGAGACCCTGGAGCCCACCCAGGTGGGAGCCGACCTGGTGGTGGGCTCCCTCATCAAGAATCCCGGCGGCGGTCTTGCCCCCACGGGCGGCTACATGGCCGGGCGCAAGGACCTCATTGAAAAGGCCTCCTACCGTATGACCATCCCCGGTATCGGTCGGGAGTGCGGCTCCACTCTGGGCAACAACCGTCTGCTCTATCAAGGACTTTTCCTTGCCCCCCACACCACCGCTCAAGCGGTAAAGACGGCGGTCTTTGCCGCCCGGATCATGGAGCTGCTGGGCTATGAGGCCGAGCCCTCCTCCCAGGCGGTCCGGCACGACATCATCCAGATGATCCACCTGGGCAATCCCGAGGCGGTGAAGCGCTTCTGCAAGGGCATCCAGATGGGGGCTCCGGTGGACTCCTACGTGACGCCGGAGCCCTGGGACATGCCCGGCTACGACTCCCAGGTCATCATGGCGGCGGGCGCTTTTATTCAGGGGGCTTCCATCGAGCTCTCCGCCGACGCCCCCATGCGGGAGCCCTACACCGTCTACCTCCAGGGCGGCCTCACCTATGAGAGCGGCAAGGCCGGCGTGCTCCTGGCGGTGGAGGAGCTTTTGAAGGACTGATACGAGCCATGGCCCGCATAGAGTTGCCATAGGAGGTGACTGCTATGCGGGCTTGGCATGGCCGACCATTCCGCCGCCGTCGGTCCCGCCAGAAGGGGGGTGACCTCTGGCTGGCGGGGCTTCTGGGCGTCCTGCTGGCGCTGGGTTTCATTTTCAGTCTGGAGCTCCGGCTCCGTCCGGTGGTGGAGACCATGGCGAAGGCGAAGGTGACCAATGCTGTCACCCAACTGCTGGACGGTGCCGTCACGGCTGAGATTCAGTCCAGAGCCATCACCTACAGCGACCTCATCACCGTGGAGAAGGATGATACCGGCCGCATCACGGCCCTCACCAGCAATATGGCCGCGCTGAATGACCTGCGCACCAGCATTCTGAGTGATGCGGTGGCGGCGGTGGATCAGATCGATGCCCAGAGCCTGTCCATCCCGGTGGGGAACCTGACAGGGATCAATTTCTTTTCCGGTCGGGGCTTTGACCTGCCTGTGGATGTGATGTCTGTGGGGACCGCCCACGCCGTGTTTCAGAGCCAGTTCTTCGATGCCGGCATCAACCAGACCCGGCACCAGATCCTACTGGAGGTAACGGTCTCCGTAGATATCCTGCTCCCCGGAGGGGACCTGCCCGCCGAGATCAGCGCCCAGGTCCCGGTGGCCGAAACCATCATCGTGGGCAGCGTCCCGGACACCTATGTGGAGCTTCCGACCCTTCAGGATGGCGAGGGATCGTAAGCATTTTTTAAAAAAAGGTCCTCTCCCATGTGTTAGAATGAGAAAAAACACGGGAGGGAACAATGTTATGTGGTCTGTTTTGGAAGAAGTGGCATCCGATATGCTCCGCTATGTGGTCCAGATGTTGCCCTGCGCCTTTGCGGGTGCCATTCTGTTTTTTGCTCTGTTTCCGGTCCGCCGCCGTCGTCTGGCCTGTCGAGGTCTGAAGAGTCCGGCCCTGCGGGAGGGGACGCTTCTGATTTTCGTCCTCTTCTGCGCCGGGCTGGCCGCCCTGACCGTGTTCCCCTCCAATCTGTGGAGCTATGTGGTGGCCCCAAACCGCTGGCCGGAGGGGACCACCTTCTGGAGCTTCTATCCCACATGGGAGGAGCTGACGGTCCGGCTCCAGCGCCTCCCGGCGGAGCTGCCCCGGCTGCTGACCCCCTTTCCCGGAGGCATCGCCTACCATTTTCACAGCTATTGGAGCGCCTTTCTTTTCCTGGGGAATGTGGGGATGTTTCTGCCCATCGGCTTTTTCACCGCCCTGCTGTGGCGGCGGGGGCGTCTGTGGCGCTCTGCGCTGGCGGGCTTTCTGGCCTCTCTGAGCATCGAGACCATCCAACTGTTCATCGACCGGGGCACCGATCTGGATGACCTGATCCTCAATACGGTGGGCGCTGCCGCCGGCTATCTGCTGTACCAGCTGCTGCGCGCCGCCGTCCCCGGCTTTGCCGCAAAATTCACTTGTGTAAAGGTGTGATCCCTTCGTGGACGAGATCCAAGAAATCCAGGACCTGCGCCGTGAGCTGGAGCAGGCCAACTATGAATACTACGTATTGGACAACCCCGCCATGAGCGACTACGACTTTGACCACAAGCTCCGCCGGCTGGAGGAGCTGGAGGCCGCCCATCCGGAGCTGGCCAGTCCGGACTCACCCACACAGCGGGTAGGGGGCAAGGTGGCCGAGGGCTTTGACGAGGTGGTCCATCGGGTGCCTCTGGAGAGCCTTCAGGACGTCTTCTCTCTGGAGGAGCTGGGCGAATTCGACCAGCGGGTGCGGGAGGCCCTGCCCGACGGGGTGGAGTACGACGTGGAGCCCAAGGTGGACGGCCTGTCTGTGGCCTTGGAGTATGAAAACGGCGTCTTCGTCCGCGGCGCCACCCGGGGCGACGGCCTGGTGGGGGAGGACGTGACGGAAAACCTCAGGACCATCCGCTCCATCCCCCTGCGCCTGCCGGAGGCCCTGCCTTCGCTGATTGTGCGGGGGGAGGTCTTCATGCCCCGTCAGGTCTTTGAGGACCTGAACGCCGAGGCGGAGCTCCAGGGGAAGCCCCTCTTTGCCAATCCCCGGAACGCCGCCGCCGGCTCCCTGCGCCAGCACGATCCCAAGATCGCCGCCCAGCGCCGGCTGGATATTCGGGTCTTCAACGTCCAGTGGGCGGAGGGGCGGACCTTCACCACCCACAGTGAGTCCCTGGACTATCTGGTGAGCCAGCGCTTCAAGGTCATTCCCCATGAAAGCTGCTCCGACATTGCCAGCGCGGGAGAGCGCATCCGCCGTATGGGCGATGAGCGCGAGAGCTATCCCTTCGATATCGACGGAGCGGTGGTGAAGGTTAACAACCTTGCAGACCGGGAGCGTCTGGGCTCCACCGCAAAATTCCCCCGGTGGGCCGCCGCCTTTAAATATCCCCCGGAGCAGAAGGAGAGCGTGGTGGAGGACATCGTGGTCCAGGTGGGCCGGACGGGTGTCCTTACGCCCAAGGCAGTTGTAAAGCCGGTTCGCCTTGCAGGCACCACCGTCACCAACGCCACCCTCCACAACCAGGATTTCATCACCGAGAAGGATATCCGCATCGGTGACACGGTACTGGTCCAGAAGGCGGGGGAGATCATTCCCGAGATCGTGTCCGTCATCAAAGAGAAGCGTCCGGAGGGCACCGAACCCTATTTCCTGCCCAAGACCTGTCCCGTCTGCGGTGCGCCGGTGGAGCGGGATGAGGACGGCGCCCACATCCGCTGCACCGGCGCGGAGTGCCCCGCCCAGCGTCTGCGCCATCTGGTCCACTTCGCCAGCCGGGACGCCATGGACATTGAGCACCTGGGTCCCGCCGTGGTGGAGGCCCTGGTGGGTGCCGGCCTGGTGAAGGGTCCCGGAGACCTTTACCATCTGAAGGCGGAGGATGTGGAACAGCTGGAGCGCATGGGCAAAAAGAGCGCCGAGAATCTGATCGCCGCCATTGAAAAATCCAAATCCGCCGGCCTGGGCCGCCTGCTTTTTGCCTTCGGCATCCGTCAGGTGGGGCAGAAGGCGGGAAAGGTGCTGGCCGCCCGGTTCGGTACGTTGGACGCCCTCATGGCCGCCGACGCCGAGACCCTCACCGCCGTGCCCGACATCGGCGCCATTACGGCCCAGAGTCTGCTGGAGTGGTTCCAGAGCCCACAGAGCCGCCACCTCATTGAGACCCTCCGGGAGGCCGGTGTGTCCTTTGACAGCACCGAGGCGCCGGTGGGGGAGGCCCTGGCGGGCAAGACCTTCGTCCTCACCGGCACGCTGGAGCACCTGGGCCGGAAGGAGGCCACGGAGCTCATCGAGGCCCAGGGGGGCAAGGTGTCCGGCTCCGTGTCCAAGAAGACCAGCTATGTGGTGGCGGGGGAGGCCGCCGGCTCCAAGCTCCAGAAGGCCGCCGAGCTGGGCATACCCGTGCTCACGGAGGCGGAACTCCTGAGCCTGCTGGAGGAGAGCACCACCTGACGCAGTCACAGCCCTCAAAACGGCAAGGTGTTGCGGGGCATTTGATCCCACGCGAGGCGGGCGGCTGCCCCCTCGCGCTCCCCCGCCCTAATCCACACGTCGGCCATGGAACGGAGTTTTTTCGACAAGCTGGGGCGTGTCTCAGTCGAGACACGCCCCATGCGTTTTCCCAATTTTCAGTCCAAGAGGCGTTTACCATGATCGTGCTCCTGTGCGCGGACAAAAAGAACGGGATGGCCTTTTACCAGCGCCGGCAGAGCCTTGACCGGGCAGTGCGGGCGGATATTTTGACCATGGCCGCCGGAAAACCCATCTGGATGACACCCTATTCTGCCCGGCAGTTCACCGAGCCGGAGGCCGTGCGCCAAATATCTGAGTCGCCCCTGTGCCAGGCCGGGGAGGGAGCCCTCTGTTTTGTGGAGTTTCCACCTCTGCTCCCCAGTCTAGACCGGATCGAGGCGCTGGTGCTTTACCGGTGGGACAGGGTCTATCCCGCCGATCAGTGGCTGGATCTGGACCTGAAAGCAGGATTCCGGCTGGTCTCCAGCTGGGATTTCTCCGGCCACTCACATGAAAAAATCACGAAAGAGGTTTACCAGCGATGAAACGAATCCAAGCGCTCCTTCTAACGATGGCGATGCTCTGTACATTGCTGCTCAGCGGATGTGAAGGAACATCACCTTCCACTTCTTCCACATCTTACTCCCTGGACGACCTACCCGCCTACAGCGGCGAACCCTATGTGGCGGTCCATGACAACGAGCCCTTTTTCACCCAGGAGGATATGACCACCAATTCCTACGAGACCTATAGCGACCTGGACGCGCTGGGCCGCTGCGGCGTGGCCTGGGCCAATGTGGGGATTGACCTGATGCCCACGGAGGACCGGGGGAGCATCGGCCAGGTGAAGCCCTCCGGCTGGCAAACCATCAAGTATGACATTGTGGATGGGAAATACCTTTACAACCGTTGTCACCTCATCGGTTTTCAGCTCACCGGCGAGAATGCCAACGAGAAGAACCTCATTACCGGCACCCGCTATCTGAACGTGGACGGTATGCTGCCCTTTGAGAACCAGGTGGCCGACTACGTCAAGGAGACCGAAAACCATGTGCTCTACCGGGTGACCCCCATCTTTCAGGGAGATGAGCTGGTGGCACGGGGCGTCCTCATGGAGGGCCTGAGCGTAGAGGACGGGGGCGAGAGCATCTGCTTCTGCGTCTACGCCTACAACGTCCAGCCCGGGATCGTCATCGACTACGCCACCGGCAGCAGCTGGCTGGAGGGAGAGGACACCCAGCCCCAGGAGACCACCAACTCCAGCGAGGGGACCGCCTATGTCATCAACACCAACTCCGGCAAGTTCCATCTGCCCACCTGCTCCAGTGTGGCGGACATGTCTCCCAGTAACCGTCAGGACTATGTGGGAGACCGCCAGGAGCTTTTGGATCAGGGATATACCCCCTGCGGTATCTGTAAGCCCTGATGCTTTGCGATTGGGAGGAAGTTTATGAGAGATATTGTCACGTCATTTGGGGCCTGGGTCCAGGAGACCTGTGAGAAGGACCCCGACAAGGCCAGGCGCTGGCTGGCCAGGGGCTACCGGGCCAAGGAGCTGCAGATCCGCCACGATCCCCGGCTGAAGGACAGCCCCGCCGCCCGGATGGTGGCGGCTCAGACCATGCGGGCCATGACGCTGCCCCTGGTCCACCCGGAGCGCTCCGCCATGGCCAGCCTGTTCCTGCCCTGTGAGCCCTTACAGGTCATGGGGCTCTATCCCTACTCCTGTGAGGGCTTTGGCTGCTTTCTGTCCGGCACCCAGGCCGAGCAGTCCTTTTTGCAGTACGCCGAGAGCCAGGGCTTGCCGGACACCTTCTGCTCCTACCACCGGATCTTCATCGGTGCGGCGGAGAAGGGGCTCATGCCCAAGCCCCGGTTCATTCTGAACACCACCCTGGCCTGCGACGCCAACCTGCTCACCTTCCGTCGACTGGCCGAGTACTTCCAGGTGCCCCAGTTCGTGGTGGACGTGCCCTACGAGACCGACGAACAGGCGGTGGACTATGTGGCGGACCAGCTCCGGGAGATGGTTCGCTTCATGGAGAAGGAGACGGGGCAACGTCTGAAGGAAGACGACCTTCGGGAAGCGGTGGCCCGGAGCCAGCGGAGCATGGAACAGTTTGACCGCTACATGACCCTGCGCGCGGACAAGCTGCTGATCGGTGAACTCACCGGTGAGATGTTTTCCGCCTTTGCCCTCCACACGCTGTTGGGCACCCCGGAGACTGAGGCCTACACCCGCCGGTGCATCCAGGAGGCGGAGAAGGCGCCCCCGGCGGAGGGGGTACGGCTGGTGTGGATGCACACCACCCCCTTCTGGGTGCAGCCCCTGCGTCAGGTCACCGACTACAACCTCCAGGTCCAGGTGGTGGCCTGCGACATGTGCTTTGAGGGCCTGCTGAAAGGGCCCGTGGACGATGACCCCTACCGGGCCATGGCCCGGCGGGTGGTCTACTCCGCCTTCAACGGCCCGGTGGAGCGGCGCATCCAGCGGGGGATCGAAGCCGCCCGGCAGGTCAGGGCGGACGGTGCCGTGTGGTTCTGTCACTGGGGCTGCAAGCACACCCTGGGCGGCGCCCAGCTGGCCAAGCAGGGCTTCGAGGCCGCCGGGTTCCCCTGTCTGGTCCTGGACGGCGACGGCTGCGACCGCAGCCACGGCGGCGAGGGCCAGCTGGCCACCCGTATGGAGGCCTTTGTGGAGATGCTCAAAGCAGGGGGGAGGTCCAAGGAATGAGCACGACCTATTATATCTGTAAATATACTCCGGTGGAGCTGCTGGAGGCCTTGGGCGGCACCTGTCAGGTCCTGGACGAAATGCCGGACAACTTTTCCCTCAGCGACCAGATGGGACACCCCAACCTGTGCGGCTTCGGCAAGTCGGTGCTGGAGGCCTGCCTCTCCGGGCAGGTGAAGGAGCTGGTGTTGGTCAACTGCTGCGACACCATCCGCAGCGTCTACGATATTCTGGCCGCCAGGGGCGAGATGGACTTCCTGTTCTTGATGGACATGCTCCATACCAGCGGCCCCAGAGCCGCCGCCCGTACCAAGGCGGAGCTGCTCCGGCTGGCCGGGGCCTACGCCGCCTACAAGGGTACGACCTTTGATCCCAACCGGTTCCGGGCGGCCTTCCGCCCGTCGGAGCGGCCGAAAGGTCCCTACCTCAGCGTCATGGGCGGCAGGGTAGGGGACAGGCTCTTTCAGGCCATGGCAGAGTCCATGCCTCTGCCGGTGTGCAATGACACCTGTGTTCACGATCGCTTCGTGCCGCCGCCGGAAGGGGAGGAGACGGACCTGGAAGCCCTCATGGAGCCCTACGCCAAGACCCTGCTGGAGCAGGTCCCCTGCATGCGCATGACCGATGTGACCGGCCGGGAGAGCCTGCGGCGGTCGCCTGATCTGCGGGGCATCATCTATCACACGGTGAAGTTCTGCGACTACTACGGCTTTGAGTACTCCAAGCTCCGTAAGGACTGCGGCATGCCGCTGCTGAAGCTGGAGTCCGACTACACCGTGCAGAGCAGCGGACAGCTCCGCACCCGGCTGGAGGCCTTTGCGGAGAGCCTGTCACCGGAAACCACACTGACCAGGAAGGGGAGAGGACAAGTGAAGAAGGGATATTTTGCGGGGATCGACAGCGGGTCGACCAGTACGGACGTGGCCATTCTGGACCAGGACAAGCACCTGGTGGCCCAGGTCATCCTGCCCACCGGCGCCGGCGCCGCGGCAGGCGCAGAGCGGGCCATGGAGGCAGCCCTGGTCCAGGCCGGGCTGAAGCCGGAGGACATCACCGCCACCGTCACCACCGGCTACGGCCGTTCGGCCATCCAGCTGGGCGACAAGTCCATCACCGAGATCACCTGCCACGCCAAGGGCGCCTTCTTCCTGGACCCCACAGTGCGCACCATCATCGATATCGGCGGTCAGGATAGCAAGGTCATCCGGGTGGATGAGACCGGCAACGTGGTGAATTTCATCATGAATGACAAGTGCGCCGCCGGGACGGGCCGCTTCCTGGAACTCATGGCCCGGACCCTGGAGCTCTCCCTGGATGAGATGAGCACCGCCGGTCTGAACTGGAAGGAGGACATCACCATCTCCAGCATGTGCACCGTCTTCGCCGAGTCGGAGGTGGTCTCCCTCATCGCCCAGAACAAGAGCACCGCCGACATCATCCACGGTCTCAATGAGGCGGTGGCGGCCAAGACCTGCGCCCTGTGCAAGCGGCTGGGCGGGGAGCCCACCTATATGATGACGGGCGGCGTCTCCAAGAACAAGGGCGTAGCGGAAGCCATCCAGCGCCGTCTGGGAGCGCCTCTGCACATCTCCGATGAGGCACAGCTCAACGGCGCTCTGGGCGCCGCGCTGTTCGCCCTGGAGCTGGCATAACGATCCGAATAACAGAAACAGAGGGCCGGGG
>CAUBHZ010000024.1 GCA_958435885.1 uncultured Intestinimonas sp.
TGGGGGTGGGCATCCGGGCTCCCCAGGCCTCCTGGGGCAATCTGATGCAGAGCGCCACCAGCCTGGCCGTCCTCACGGGACGGCCCTGGGTGTGGCTGCCGCCGGGCCTCCTCATCATCCTGACGGTGGTCTGCCTCCAGATCCTGGGCAATGCCCTGCGGGACGCCATGGACCCCAGGTGGGGTACCAGAGGGACATAACAGAACAGCGGATCTCAAAAGCGTGCGGCTGAAAGCCGCACGCTTTTTGCGTCTGGAAAAGATTTTGGACGGGCAGTCATAGGTCTGGACGACCCCTCATAGAATGGAACATCTGCAAAGGAGAGGGGTGCTGGAAGTCATGTTGGTGCCCAGAACGGAACCGGCCGCGGAGCGGTTTTCCCAGGCGGCGGCGCTGCTGCCCTGGGAGCTGCGGCAGGGGGCGGATCGGCTGACGGAAGGGGACAAGTCCCGGGCGGAGGAGCTGCGGCTCCGGGCGGGTCGGCCTCCCACGGCGGTGCTGCCGGAGGGAGAGATCACGCTGCCGGGCTGCGGGGACCGGCCCGTGACCGGAGAGGACCTCCGCACGGTGCTGGAGGTGGCCACCCAGGCCTCCGCCCACGCCGTGCTGGACCGGGTCCGGGACGGCTTTGTGACGGTCCGGGGCGGACACCGGGTGGGCCTGTGCGGCAGCGCGGTGTGCGAAAACGGCGTGATCCGCACCATGGGGACCCTATCGTCCCTCTCCATCCGGGTGGCCCGGGAGGTGCCTGGTGCCGCGGCGGGGGTGCGCCCTCTGCTGCGGGGCGGCGGCGCCGTGGGCGGCACCGTGATCCTCTCCCCGCCGGGAGGGGGCAAGACCACCTTTCTCCGGGATCTCATCCGCCGCCTCTCCGACGGGGTGGAGGGTCCGCCCCTGCGGGTGGGAGTGGCCGATGAGCGGGGGGAGCTGGCCGCCATGTATGACGGCCTGCCCATGAACGACCTGGGGGCTCATACTGACGTGCTGGACGGCTGTCCCAAGGCTGCCGCCCTGGTCATGCTGCTGCGGGCCATGAATCCCCAGGTGCTGGCGGCGGATGAGGTGGCCGGCGGGGAAGATGCCGCCGCCCTGGAGGAGGCGGCGGGCTGCGGGGTGGCCCTGCTGTGCACCGCCCACGCCGCCGGCCCGGAGGACCTCCTGCGCCGCCCTGTCTTCCGGCGGCTAGTCCGCCGGGGCGTCTTGTCCCAGGCGGTGGTGCTGACGGGGCGGGGCAGGGACCGCCGCTGGACCCTGGTGCCGCTGGAGGGGGGAGGGGCGTGCTGAAGCTGGTGGGTGCCCTGCTGCTGACGGCGGGGGCGTCCGCGCTGGGGCTGTGTGCCGCCGGACAGCTGCGGGACCGGGTGAAGGCCTTGCGCTCCCTGGTGGGGGGGCTGGAGATTCTGGGCCGGGAGCTCTCCTTCCGGCGTACCGCCATGCCGGAGCTCATGGAGCGGACGGCCAGACAGGCCGGAGCCCCGGCCCGCTACCTCTTTGCCCGCTGCCGGGACCACCTGGAGGAGCTGGGGGAGCGGACCTTTGACCAGATCTGGAGCCAGGCGGTGGAGGAGGAGCCGGAGCTGCTGCTGGCGGAGCCGGAGCGGGCGGTGCTGCGGGAGCTGGGCCAGGTGCTTGGCCGCTACGACGCCGGCGACCAGCTGGCCGCCCTGGAACGGGCGGAGCGGGAACTTGCGGCCTGCCTGGCCCGGGCCGAGGAGGACCGGCGGCGGCTGGGCCGGGTCTACACCGCCCTGGGGGTGGGCTCCGGGGCTATGCTGGCCATTTTGCTGCTGTGACAGGCGGCGTTCTATCACGATAGGAGCGGGGAAGTGGAAGGACCATGAATGTTGACCTCATTTTCAAAATTGCCGCCATCGGCATCCTGGTGTCCGTGCTCAATCAGGTGCTCACCCGGTCGGGCCGGGACGAGCAGGCCACCATGACCACCCTGGCGGGGCTGGTGGTGGTGCTCATGATGGTGGTCCAGGAGATCAGCGACCTCTTCACGCTGGTCAAGGACCTCTTCGGGCTGTGACGGGCCATGCCGGATATGCTGAGACTGGCCGCCATCGCGGTGACGGCGGCCCTGTGCGCCGCGGTGGTCCGCAAGGGGGCAGCGGAGCTGGGACTGGTGCTGGCCATCGCGGCGGGCGCCATCCTGCTCAGCGCCTCCCTGGACGCCCTCTCGGCGGTGCGGGACCTCATGGACCTGCTCTCCGATACGGCGGGTCTCTCCCCGGCGGTGGTGGCACCGGTGGTCAAGACCACCGGCATCGCCATCCTCACCCGGCTGGCGGCCGAGCTGTGCCGGGACGCCAAGGAGAGCGGCATCGCCGCCTTTGTGGAGACGGCGGGGGCAGCCTGTGCCCTGTGTGCCGCCCTGCCCCTGCTGGAGACGGTGCTCACCATGGTGACGGAACTGCTGTGAAAAGGGACGTGGATCGAAATGAAACGGATGTGTATGCTGCTGCTCTGCCTCCTGCTGACCTTCACCGCGGCATCGGCGGCGTCGGAGGAGCTTTTGGCGGAGCAGTCGGAGGCCCTGGGGCTGGACGGCCTCTCGGACGCCGCAGGGGAGTACGGGCCGGGGACCGACGTGGCCGGGGTGGACCTGGACGACGGGCTCCAGGGCATTCTGGAGGAGGGCCCGGCCGCCGCCGGCGGAGTGGTCCGCAAAGCGGTGCGCAGCGGTGTGCTGCTGCTGGCGGTGGTGCTCCTGGCCTCTCTCGCCCAGGGGACCTGGGAGACGGCGGGGGAGGGGGTGGGCCTTCAGGTGGTGCCCATGGCGGCGGCGGCCGCCATCACCGTCATCGCCGTCAGCGACGCCAATTCCCTCATCGGCATGGGTAGGGAGACTCTGGAGCGGATGGAGACCTTTGGACAGATCCTGCTGCCCACCATGGCGGCGGCCACTGCGCTGGGAGGCTCGCCCGGCGGCGCGGCGGCCCGGCAGTTTGCCGCCATGCTCTTTTCCAATCTGCTTCTCACAGTCATCAGCGGCTTTCTGCTGCCCATGACCTACGGCTACATCGCCGCCTGCGCCGCCTGCGCGGCGGTGGGCAACGAGGGCCTCAAGCGCCTGGCCGGGGTGCTGAAGTGGGTGGTGACCACGGTGCTCACCATCCTGCTCCTCACCTATGTGGGCTACCTCACCGTCAGCGGTGTGGTGGCCGGTACCGCCGACGCGGTGGCTGTGAAGGCGGCCCGCTTTACGGTGTCCAGCATGGTGCCGGTGGTGGGCGGCATCCTCTCCGACGCGGCGGAGACCGTGCTGGCCGGGGCGGGGGTGTTGAAAAACGCGGTGGGGGTCTTTGGAATGCTGACCATCCTGTCCATCTGCCTGGTACCCTTCCTCCAGCTGGGCATCCATTACCTGACCTATAAGCTCACCGGCGCCCTGGCGGCCACCGTGGCCGACGGCAGGGTGGCCGGGCTCATCGACCAGATCGGCAGCGCCTTCGGGCTGGTGCTGGGGATGACAGGGGCCTCCGCCCTGCTGCTCCTGGTGTCCATGGTGTCGGCGGTCTCCATGTCGTCGCCATGATGGAGCTGCTGCGTCAATGGCTCACCGGTGTCACCTGCGCCGCCATCATCGTGGCCCTGGCGGACAGCCTCATGGCCGGGGGGACGGTGCGGAAGATCGGCCGCCTGGCCGGCGGCCTGCTGCTGCTGGCGGCGGTGGTGAAGCCGGTGATGGAGGTGGATCTGGCTGCCCTGTCCGCCTCCACCGTACAGCTGGAGGTGGAGTCGGTCCCGGCGGCGGAGGAGGCGGGACTGGACCTGATGAAATCCATCATAGGAGAGGAGACGGGCGCATATATTCTGGACAAGGCGGCGGAGCTGGGGATCTCCTGCCGGGAGGTCCGGGTCACCTGCGCCGTGGAGGAAAACGGGGTGCCCTATCCGGCGTCGGTGGTGGTGCTGGGGGACATGACCCAGGAGGAGCAGGCTCTGCTGTCCCGGCGAATCGAGGCCGATCTGGCCATCCCGGCGGAGCAGCAGACCTATGAGAGCGGAGGCGAGGAAGGATGATGGGGGCGGAACGGGCCGCCGCGGCGGTCAAAAAACTGACAGCTGCCCTGGAGAAGTATAAATTCATTTTGCTGGTCCTGTTGGCGGGACTGCTGCTGTTGCTGCTGCCAACCTCGCCGGGAGGAGAGACACAGAGAGCAGCTGCGGAGCCCCAGAGCGCGGCGGAGATGGCCTTTTCCGTCTCCGAGCTGGAGGAGAAGCTGGAGACCACTCTCTCGAAGATCGACGGGGCGGGGGAGGTGACGGTGGCCCTCACCCTGCGTACCGGTGCCCGGCAGATCCTGGCCCAGGACGTGTCGTCGTCTGACCGGGACGGGGACAGCTCGGAGGAGCGGACCACCGTGGTGATCTCCGGCGGTTCCGGCCGGGAGGAGGCGGTGGCGCTCCAGCAGCTGGCCCCACAGTTCCAGGGGGCGGTGGTGGTCTGTCCCGGTGGGGACGACCCCACGGTGCAGCTGCGGCTGGCGGAGGCGGTGTCCGACCTCACCGGCCTGGGCGCCGATAAGATCTCGATCTGTAAAGGTAAGTAAGGAGGAGACGTCAGGATGAAACTTTGGAAACGGAACGCGGTGGTGGCCGCCATCGTACTCTTCGTGTGCGCGGCGGTCTATCTCAACTGGTCCTACAGCCAGGAGGGTATGGAGGGCTCCACCGACACGGGGAAGGTGCTGGGAGAGGCGGCCTTGGTAGGCGGACAGGCGGAGGACCCGCTGCTGGCCGAGACGGCGCCGGTGTCCACTGTATCCGGCGATGAGGAGACAACGGCATCTGGAGAGAGCTCGGGCAGCTACTTCGACAGCGCCCGCCTCAACCGGCAGCAGGCCAGGGACAGCGCCCTGTCGCTCCTCCAGGAGGCGGCGGCCGATGAGAAGGCCGACCAGGCATCTGTGGACCAGGCCAATGAGGCCATCCAATCCATGGCCGCCTTCACCCTGGCCGAGGCCAACATCGAGAATCTGGTGACTGCCAAGGGGTACGCCGACTGCGTGGCCTTCCTCAGCGAGGACAGCATCAGCGTGGTGGTCTCCAACAACGCCCAGCCCCTCTCCCAGACGGATACGGCCAAGATCAGCGAGATCGTCATGGAGGAGACCGGACTCTCCGCCAGCCAGATCAAGATCATAGAAGCGAGCTGAGTGAAAAGGGCGGATGCGCAGGCATCCGCCCTTTTTAAAAATCAGATTGTAAATCCGGGACCGTTGTGGTAAAATACACTCAAATCGTAAAAGGAGCGTGACCACTGTGGGAGAAGGTAAGGAATATGTTTCCCGGTCCGACGAGCTGGGAAGCATCCATATATCGGAAGAAGTCCTGGCGGTGATCGCTGCCGCCGCCGTGCTGGAGGTGGAGGGCATCGGAGGCCTGGCCGCCAATCTGGGCACCGATCTGGCCGAGCTTCTGGGCAAGAAGAACCTGAGCCGCGGCATTCATATCCAGGTGGAGGATGGGAACGTCACGGTGGATCTGAGTATCCTGGTGAAGTATGGCTACACCATCCCCGACGTGGCCCGGGCGGTGCAGGAGGCAGTCGCCGGAAGCATCGAAGCTACAAGCGGCCTGACGGTCGCCGCTGTCAACGTGAACGTGGGCGGCGTGGTCTTTGAGAAAGAGCCGAAAAAGGCTCCGTAAATCGTGTCGCCCTCAAAGAGCATTGAGCCATCATCCGGTATGCGCTCAATGCTCTTTTTGCCGTTTTGGACGGTAAATTAGGGGTTTATTTTCCGCAGAAAACTGTATATAATGAATATACATCATATGCATCAGAATCAGAAAGAGAATTTTGGGAGGAACCGACCATGATCAGGAGCAACGCCCGGGAGATCGCAGTCCATCTGGCCTTTGCGCTGGGCTTTTCCAACGAGAGCGCAGACGAGCTGCTCAAAGAGTCTCTGACCCGAGAGAACTTCCAGCAGCTCAGTGAGGAGGATCCTCTTTACCAGGAGTTCCCCAACGAGAAGCAGCGCCAGTACATCCAGGCCCTGGTAAAGGGGGTCTATGAGCACGGCGCCGAGCTGGACGGCTACATCTCCAAGTACGCCATCGGCTGGTCCTTTTCCCGGATCTCCCGCATGGCGGCAGCGGTGATGCGGGTGGCCATGTATGAGATCCTGTATATGCCCGACATCCCCCCGGCGGCGGCCATCAACGAGGCCGTGGAGCTCTCCAAGCACTACGAGACCCAGGAGACCGCCTCCTTTATCAACGGCATCCTGGGCGCCTTTGTCCGGGGTGAGCTGCCCCCGGAGCGGGCCGCCGCGCCCGCCCAGGCCCAGACGGAGGACGAGCAGTGACCGCGAAGCGCTGCCTGGGGCTGGACACCAGCAACTATACCACCTCCACGGCCCTCTTTGACGGCGCGGACGGCTACCAGCTGGGCCGCCTGCTGGACGTGGAGTCGGGGAGCCTGGGCCTCCGTCAGAGCGACGCCCTCTTCCAGCATGTGAAGCGCCTGCCCGAGCTCTTCGACCGGCTTCGGGCGGAGGGGCGACTGGAGGGGATCGCCGCCGTGGGGGCCAGCATCAAGCCCAGATGGGTGGAGGGCTCCTACATGCCCTGCTTCCTGGCGGGGGAGACCGCCGGGCGCATCCTGGCGGACACCCTGGGGGTGCCCTTCTTTCCCTGTGCCCACCAGCAGGGACACATCGCCGCCGTGGCCTGGGGGGCCGGGCGGCTGGAGCTGCTGGACAAGCCCCTCCTGGCCTGGCACCTGTCCGGCGGCACCACCGAGCTGCTGTATGTGGAGCCGGACGGGACCGGGGTCCTGCCCCGGAAGATCGGCGGCACCAGTGACATCTCCGCTGGACAGCTCATCGACCGCACCGGCGTGGCCCTGGGCCTGGATTTCCCAGCGGGGAAGGCCCTGGACGCCCTGAGCCGGGAGGGAAAGCCGGTCCCCGGTTTTTCTGTAAAGCTCAATGGCCTTACGTTCTCCCTCTCCGGTATGGAGAACAAGGTAAAGGACATGGCGGCGGCCGGAGCGCCTGCCGCCGATGTGGCCCGGTTCGCCGTGGCCACCGTGGCCAGAACCATTCGCCGGGTCACCGACCGGGCCCTGGAGCAGTATCCCGGCCTGCCGGTGCTGTGCTCCGGCGGCGTGGCCTCCAACAGCCTGCTGCGGGAGACCCTGTCCGACGCCGTGTTCGCCCCGCCGGTCTGCTCCGCCGACAACGCCCTGGGGGTGGCGGTACTGACCCACCGGGCCCTGACTATGGGAGGCGCCAGATGAACGGTGAGCGTCAGATCTATACCGTCAGCCAGGTCAACGGCTACCTGAAGGAGCTGCTGGACCGGGACGGCTTCCTCAGCGGCGTCTTCGTCCGGGGGGAGATCTCCAACTACAAGACCTACCCTTCCGGGCACCACTATTTTTCCATGAAGGACGAGGGGGGCGCCATCCGGTGCGTCATGTTCCGCCGGGAGGCCTCCCGCCTTCGTTTTCGGCCGGAGAACGGCATGAAGGTCATCGCCTTCGGCCGGGTGGCCGTCTTTCCCCGGGACGGACAGTATCAGCTCTACTGCGCCGAGCTCTCCCCCGACGGGGTGGGGGATCTCCACGTGGCCTTTGAGCAGTGCAAGGAAAAGCTCTACCGGGAGGGGCTCTTTGACCCCGCCCACAAAAAGCCCCTGCCCAGGTACCCAGAGCGCATTGCCCTGGTGACCTCCCCGATGGGGGCGGCGGTGCGGGACATGTTGCGCATCCTGAAGGCCCGCTGGCCCGTGGCCGAGGTGCTGCTGCTGCCAGTGCGGGTCCAGGGGGCGGAGGCCGCCCGGGAGATCGCCGGCGCCATCCGCTACGCCAGCACCCACCGGCTGGCCGACATTCTCATCACCGGCCGGGGCGGCGGCTCCATGGAGGACCTGTGGTGCTTCAACGATGAGGGCGTGGCCCGGGCCATCTACGACTGTACCATACCAGTGATCTCCGCCGTGGGCCACGAGCCCGATGTGACCATCGCCGATTTCGTGGCCGACCTGCGGGCGGCCACCCCCTCCAACGCCGCCGAGCTGGCGGTTCCGGACCGGAACGAGGTGGCGGCGGAGCTGGCCCACCGGGGACAGCGCATGACCGCCCTGCTGGAGGGCAGGCTGGACCGGGGACGCCGGGATCTGGCCCGACTGGGGGCCAGCCGGTCCCTGCGGGACCCCATGGCCGCCATCCAGGACCGGCGGATGCTCCTGGACTACCAGAGCCGGCGGCTGGCCCACGGCCTCACCGGCGCCATGGCCGGAAAGCGGGAGCGCTTTGCCCGGCTGGCGGCCACCCTGGACGCCCTGAGCCCTCTGAAGGTGCTGGGGCGGGGCTACAGTCTGGCCAGGACCGGGACGGGGGAGATCCTCTCCTCCGTGGACCAGGTCCAGCCGGAAGACGGTTTCACCCTGCGTCTCTCCGACGGCACACTGAACTGCCGTGTGGAGGAGAAAAGGAGACAGTAATGGCAGAAAAAAAGAAGACCTTTGAGGAGGCCATGTCCCGTCTGGACGAGATCGTGACCCGACTGGAGAAGGGGGACGCTCCGCTGGAGGAGTCCCTGAAGCTTTTCGAGGAGGGGACCAAGCTTATGAAGCAGTGCTCCGGCCTGCTGGACAAGGCCGAGCAGAAGGTGCAGCAGCTCACCGCCGGCGCCGATGGGACACCCGTTGAGACGCCTTTTATGACGGAGGGGGAGTGAGTCCATGGAGGAAAAAGCCCGCCTGAAGGAGATCCAGGGCCGGGTGGAGACCGCCCTGCGGAGCTGTTTCCAGGGCCGGGAGCCCAGAGGGGACATCTACGACGCCATGGAGTACAGTCTCCTGGCCGGAGGCAAGCGGGTCCGGCCGGTACTTACCCTGGAGACCTGCCGCATGTGCGGCGGCGATCCGACGCTGGCCATGCCCTTCGCCTGCGCGGTGGAGATGGTCCACACCTACTCCCTGATCCACGACGATCTGCCCTGCATGGACGATGACGACCTGCGCCGGGGCAAACCCACCAACCACAAAATCTACGGCGAGGCCACCGCTGTTCTGGCGGGAGACGGTCTGCTGACCGCCGCCTTTGAGACGGCCCTGGTTGCGGACGGGCAGCTGCCTCCCCAGCGGGTGGTGGAGGCCGCCGCCTGCCTGGCCCGTGCGGCGGGCGCCCAGGGCATGGTGGGCGGTCAGGTGCTGGACATGGCGGCCGAGGGGCGGGCCGTATCCCGCAGCGATGTGGAGCAGCTCCAGAAGCTGAAGACGGGCGCTCTCCTCAGCGCCGCCGCCGAGATGGGCTGCATCGTGGCCGGCGGGTCGGAGGAGGAGAGGAAGGCGGTCCGCCGCTACGCCCAGAAGCTGGGGCTGGCCTTCCAGGTCCGGGACGACATGCTGGACGTGGAGGGGGACCAGGCCACCCTGGGCAAGCCGGTGGGCTCCGACCAGGCCAATGAGAAGACTACCTTTGTGACCCTCCTGGGGATCGACGGCTGCCGGTCCCTGGTGGAGAAGCTGACCGAAGAGGCGGTGGAAGCCCTGTCCCCCTTTGGGGAGGAGAAAGCGGGCTTCCTGCGCTGGCTCGCCCGTGAGCTGGCGGGACGGGAGAACTGATAGCATGGAATACGATCTGTTTGAGCGCCGTATGGGCATATGGATCCTGGTGCTGGCGGTGATCGCCTGGGCGGCGGCCCAGCTTATCAAGCTGCTGCTCAACTACTGCCGGGAGCACCGGCTGGATCTGGACCGGGCACTGGGGAGCGGCGGCATGCCCAGCTCCCACTCCGCCTTTGTCTGCGCCTGCGCCAGCGCCACCGGGCGGCTGTGCGGATGGTCGTCGGCCCTCTTTGCCATCACTGCGGTGATCGCCATCGTGGTGATGTACGACGCGGCCAACATCCGTCACGCGGCGGGTGAGCACGCGAAGATCCTCAATTATTTGATGGACCAGTGGGCGCAGGAGGGCCATACGCCCTTCGGGATGCGGCTCAAGGAGCTGCTGGGCCATACGCCCGTCCAGGTGCTGGCCGGAGCGGCCCTGGGCATCGCCATCGGTCTGCTGGGCGCATACTTTGTGACATGATTCCGGTCTGTCTGCCGGGAGGGATGGTTTGCTTTGATAGAGTTCGATGAGATTCCGGATCTGAAGACGATGACGGACGGCGAGGCGGAGGCTCTCTGCGCCCGCCTGCGCTCCGGCGTGGTGGATATGGTCTCCCGGACCGGCGGCCATCTGGCCTCCAATCTGGGGGTCGTGGAGCTCACCGTGGCCCTCCACCGGGTCTTTGACACGGGGCGGGACCGACTGGTCTTCGACGTGGGCCATCAGTGCTACATCCATAAGATCCTCACCGGGCGGGGGAGCGCCATGGATACCCTGCGCTCCTTCGGAGGCCTCTCCGGCTTCCCGAAGCCCAAGGAGAGCGTACACGACGCCTTCATCGCCGGTCACGCCTCCAACTCGGTGTCGGTGGCCCTGGGCATGGCCCGGGCCAGGACCCTGATGGGGGAGGACTACCATGTCATCGCCCTTATCGGCGACGGTGCCCTCACCGGCGGGCTGGCCTATGAGGGCCTGTCCAATGCCGGCCTCAGCCGGGAGCCGCTGCTGGTCATTCTCAACGACAACGGCATGTCCATCACCAAGAACGTGGGGGGCGTGGCCCAGCACCTGGCCCACCAGCGGCTCAAGCCCCAGTACCTGCGTTTCAAGAAGGGCTACCGCAAGGTGATGTCGGTCCTGCCGGGGGGCAAGACCTTTTACCGGGTGACCCACAAGGTCAAGACGGCGGTGAAGGAGACCCTGCTCCCGTGCAGCATGTTCGAGGACATGGGTTTTACCTATCTGGGCCCGGTGGACGGCCACGACGTCCGGGGCCTGACCCGACTCCTCCGCTATGCCAAGGACATACCGGGCCCAGTTCTGCTCCATATCAGGACTGTAAAGGGGAAAGGCTATCCACCGGCGGAGCATAACCCGGACGCCTATCATGGGGTTTCCAAGTTCTGTGTCCAGACCGGTGCGCCCCTGCACCCCTCCGGGCCCTCCTATTCCAGTGCTTTCGGGTCTGTACTCTGCCGGCTGGCGGAGGAGGACCGGCGGGTGTGCGCCATTACGGCGGCCATGCGGGACGGCACCGGCCTCAAGGAATTTGAGGCCCGCTTCCCGGAACGCTTCTTTGACGTGGGCATTTCCGAGGGCCACGCCGTGGCCATGTCGGCGGGAATGGCCAAGCAGGGCTGTGTCCCCGTCTTTGCGGTCTATTCCTCCTTCCTCCAGCGTGGCTATGACATGCTCATCCACGATGTGGCCCTGTTGGGCCTCCATGTGGTATTCGGCGTGGACCGGGCCGGGCTGGTGGGGGAGGACGGCGAGACCCACCACGGCCTGTTCGATGTGGCCTATCTCTCCACGGTGCCGGGCATGACCCTGTACGCTCCCTCCAGCTTTGCCGAGGTGGGCACCATGCTGCGCCACGCCCTGCTGGAGGTAAAGGGGCCGGTGGCCCTGCGCTATCCCCGGGGAGGCGAGGGGGCATACCACGGCGACGCCGGCACCGCACCCACACTGGTAATCAAAGAGGGACAAGGAATTACACTTGTCACTTATGGGGCCACCTATCCCGATATTCTGGCGGCGGCGGAGCGGTTGGAAGAGGC
>CAUBHZ010000025.1 GCA_958435885.1 uncultured Intestinimonas sp.
TCAATCGGTCATTCTTGGGTTTATCTCAAAATGTCCTTATGAGGAGTAGCCCTTCGGCGCTCCGCTTTTTTGTTCGGGTTATTTCTGGTATTCAAATTCCAGATTGTAGAGGCAGACGGTGTCACCGTCCTGGACGCCCATCTCCTCCATGCGCTGGAAGAGGCCGGACTCCCGCAGGACCCGGTCGAACCAGTTCCGGGACTCGATGTCGCCGAAGTTGACGTTGGCCATGAGCCGCTGGAGCCAGGGCCCGTCCACCATCCACACGTCGTCCACCTTCTCGATGGTGACGTCGCCGCTGGTGTCCGGCTCCGGGGGAGCGGGGACGTAGTCGGGCTCGTACACCGTGATGGGGGGCAGCTGGGACAGCAGCCCGGCGGCGTGGCGCATGAGGGCGTCCACACCCTGGTGGGTGGCGGCGGAGAGCTCGAAGAAGGTGAGCCCCTTGGCCTCCACGTGGGCCTTCAGCTTCTCCAGCAGGGACCGGTCCTCGGCGATGTCGGCCTTGTTGCCCGCCACCAGCATGGGCCGCTGGGCCAGCTGGGGGCTGTACTGGGCAAGCTCGGCGTTGATGGCCTCAAAGTCCTCCACCGGGTCCCGGCCCTCCCGGCCGGACACGTCCACGATGTGGATGAGCAGCCGGCAGCGGTCGATGTGCCGGAGGAAGTCGTGGCCCAGGCCGGCGCCCTCGCTGGCACCCTCGATGATGCCGGGGATGTCGGCCATGACGAAGGAGACGCCCTCATCCACGTAGACCACGCCCAGGTTGGGGTAGAGGGTGGTGAAGTGGTAGTCGGCGATCTTGGGCCGGGCCTTGGACACCACCGAGAGCAGGGTGGACTTGCCCACGTTGGGGAAGCCCACCAGGCCCACGTCGGCCAGCAGCTTCAGCTCCAGAATGACCTCCCGCTCCTGGCCGGGCAGGCCGGCCTTGGCGAAGTTGGGCACCTGGCGGGTGGGGGTGGCAAAGTGCTTGTTGCCCCAGCCGCCGTTGCCCCCCCGGCAGAGGACGAAAGGCTCGGTGTTGGACATGTCGGCGATGATCTGGCCGCTCTCGGCGTCCCGGACCACGGTGCCCAGGGGGACCTTGATGACCATGTCCTCCCCGTCCTTGCCCGAGCAGCGCTTGCCGGTGCCGTCCATGCCGTTGCCGGCCACGTATTTGCGCTTGTAGCGGAAGTCCATCAGGGTGGACATGTGGGGGTCCACCTGGAGGATCACGTCGCCGCCCCGTCCGCCGTCACCGCCGTCGGGGCCGCCGGCGGCCACATACTTCTCCCGGTGGAAGGCCACGGCGCCGTTGCCCCCCTTGCCGGACTTTACCGTGATTTTCGCGGTATCCACAAATGCTGGCATAGACAGCACCTCCTGTGTAAAAGTAAGAATAGCGAAAAAACGCCCCGAACAGAGGATACCCTGTCCGAGGCGTTATGATGCTCAAGTTACTGGGCGATCTCCACGATGGAAACCTGCTTGCGGTCCTTACCCAGACGCTCGAACTTGACCTTGCCGTCCTTGAGGGCGAACAGGGTGTCGTCGCTGCCCTTGCCCACGTTCACACCGGGGTGGATGTGGGTGCCGCGCTGACGCACCAGGATGTTGCCGGCCAGGACGAACTGACCGTCGCCCCGCTTCACGCCCAGACGCTTGGACTCGGAATCACGGCCGTTCCGGGTGGAGCCGACGCCCTTCTTGTGAGCGAAGAACTGAAGACCGATCTTCAGCATGGTGTTACACCTCCATGTCGTAAACGATGATGTTGTCGGGATATTCCTCCCTCAGGTCGGTGAAGTAGACCATCATGGCCGTCAGAAGGGTCTGACAGGTGCTCTCGTTGGTCTGCCCCAGGCCGCCGGGGAGCTTGAGGGTGATGGAGGCATCCTTTTCCCGCACCTTCACCGCGGCCTCCAGGCCGAGGATGTCGTTGACGGCGCACTCGGTGAGCCGGACGGCGCTGGTGACGGCGGCGCAGAGGATGTCCTCCCCCTGGGGAGCCAGCCCGCTGTGACCCTTGACTTCAAAGCCGGTCAGGCGGCTGCCCTCCGTAAAAAAAGTAACCTCGATCATAGGTCAGGAAAGAGGGAGGCTCAGGCCTCGATCTTGCCGATGGTGACCTTAGTGTAGGGCTGACGGTGGCCCTGCTTGCGGCGGTAACCCTTCTTGGGCTTGTACTTGAAGACGATGACCTTCTTGCCCTTGCCGTTCTTCACCACGGAAGCGGTGACCTTGGCGCCCTCCACCACGGGAGCGCCGAAGGTGGCCTTGTCGCCGTCCAGCACAGCCAGGACCTTGTCGAAGGTCACGGTGTCGCCGGCCTCGACGGGAAGCTTCTCGATGAAGAGGGTATCGCCCTCGGCCACCTTGTACTGCTTGCCGCCGGTCTCAATGATCGCGTTCATTCTGTTTTTTCACTCCTTCATTACGGGCTCGCTGTCGGGGGTGAGGAGAAGCGCGGAGCGCCCGTGAGCAGGCGGGCAAGACCCGGAGCGGAGCAAACGGACCGCAGGTCCCGGGGGACCGGAGGCCGGCTTGCGCAGTCGCAGGGGCTTGGACGCCGTCGCGGAGGGCGCGCAGCGTGACAGCCTGCGCCCTTGCTTACGTCTCCCACTTTCGTACCCAGTCAAAGCGGCTATAATAGTATATCAGTGCCCATGGGGCTTGTCAATGGATTTCTGCCCTAATTTCTCCCTTTTTTCCGGATAAAAACGGGGAAAAGGCCGATCAGGGTTCCGCCAGCCGTCCCAGGTACCAGCCGGTGGAGCCGTTCTTCTTCACCAGGGCGCCCCGGGAGGTCTCCTCCACCACGGAGAGCAGGTCGCCGGGGGTAACGGGGAGGCGGTAGTCGGTGGAGTCCAGGCAGAAGATCTGGCCGTCCCGGCGCCGCAGGTACTTGGTGAGCACCCACAGCTCCTTTCCCGTGCTCAGGTGGCGGCAGAGAGAGAACTCCGGTCCCTCCTCCAGCACCTCCACGGCGTGGTCGGTCCAGGAGATGGTGAAGGGATAGGGGCTCTCGTCCTGGCCGTCCAGGGCCCGGCGGACGGGCAGGTCGTCATAGGAGCACCAGGTGATGTCCTCGCCGCTGGGGGGGAGGATGAGGGCGTTGAGCTGGCCGTCGTCCTTGAGGACGCAGCCGCCGTCGATGCTGATGATCTTCCGGTCCCGGCAGATGAGGGGCTCACAGCAGGGGTGGTCGGTGCGGTAGAGGGTCACCGGCCAGTGTCCCACCACGCAGTAGTAGGGGAAGGAATGGCCCTGGGAGAGAAAGTCGTCGTTTTTCATGCACTTCCAGGCGTCCAGCTCCTCCATATGATCGTAGGAGGGGACGCCGCCGTGGACAAAGACGTAGCCCGGGGCGGTGAGGATGGTGGGCAGGCTCCGGAGAAAGTCCAGCTCGGGGACGAAATGCTCCCGCAGGGCGGCCCGGAGGGCGGGCAGGTCCTCGGGGGAGGACACCGGCGCGCCGATCTCCATGGCCATCTGCACCACCAGGGAGCGCTCCTTCCACACGCTGAGGTAGTAGCGGAAGAAGTCCCGGCCCAGGCCGGCGTTCTGGTCCACGAAGTCCACCGCCAGGTTGTCGCAGTTGCCGCACAGGGCGTAGACGGTGTGGGTCTGGGAGAGCTCCATGACATAGCGCAGGGTCTCCAGGCTCTGGGCGCCCTTTTCGATGAGGTCGCCCACCAGCACCAGGGCGTCGTCGGTGGTAAAGCCCACCTTGTCCAGCAGGCCCTTGAGCCAGGGCAGGTTGCCGTGGACGTCGCTGACCGCCAGCAGCCGTCCGTGGGCGGGATAGGGGATGGGGCGGACCACCGCCTTCATGGGTCAGGACCTCCTTTCGGTGAATTGAGACTCAGAAGCGGGCGGCGTAGGCCACCCAGCCGTCCCGCTCCTTCTTGCCAAAAACGGTGAGGCCGTTCTTCTCCAGGGCGGCGCGGACCTCCTCGCAGCGGGTGTCGATGATGCCGGAGCACAGAAAGACGCCGCCGGGAGCCAGCAGCTCCTCCACGTGGGCGGAGAGAGGGATGATGACGTCGGCCACGATGTTGGCCAGCACCACGTCGTACTTCTGCGCCGAGAGCTCCGCCTTCAGGGAGGCGTCGGAGAGGATGTCCCCGGCCAGCACGGTGTACTTGTCCCGGCCGATGCCGTTGAGGCCGGCGTTTTCATAGGCCACGTCCACCGCCTTGGGGTCGATGTCCACGCCGATGGCGGAGGAGGCGCCCAGCAGCAGGGAGGCGATGGACAGGATGCCCGAGCCGCAGCCCAGGTCCAGCACCTTGGCGCCGGGCTTCACCGACTGCTCGGTCCACTCCAGGCACAGCCGGGTGGAGGCGTGGTTGCCGGTGCCGAAGGTGAGGCCGGGGTTGAGGTAAAGGGCGGTCCGGCCGTCGGGCACCGGCTCCCCCTTCTCCCACTCGGGCACCACATAGAGCCGCTCTCCGATGGAGAGGGGCTTGTAGTATTTCTGCCAGCTGGTGGCCCAGTCGTTCTCACGCAGGGGGGTGGTGGAGTAGGGCAGGTCGATGCCCGCCATCCACTTTTCCAGCTGGGCCTTGCCGTCGGCGTCGTCGGTGACGTAGAACTTCACCCGGGCGGCGCCCTTCATCCGCTCCAGCAGCTCATCGTCCACGTAGTCCCAGTACTGCCGGTTCTGCTCCAGAAAGGTCTTGAAATCGTTTTCGTCTTCAATGGCCAGACCGGTGGCGCCGTTCATGGTGAGCTTGGCGCACAGGTCGTCCAGTTGTGCCTCGGTGGTTTCCACCGTGACCTCCAGCCATGTGGTATCCATAGATGCAGCTCCTTTGGAAAAATTACCGTTTGGTGCCCAGGAAGAAGAGGGCCACTGTGCCGGGACCGGCGTGGGCGCCGATGACGGGGCCGATGTTGTTGATGACCACGTCCTTGGTGCCGAAGCGCTTTTTCACGTCGGCGGCCACCTTCTCGGCGTCGGCCAGGCAGTCGCCGTGGCTGATGAAGACGGTGTCCACGTCGGTGACGGTCTGCTCCATGTGGTCCACCAGGGCGGTGAGGGAGGCCCCCCGGCCCCGGGCCTTGCCCATGCTGATGAGGTGGCCCTCGTCGTCCACGTGGAGGACGGGCTTGATGGAGAGCATGGTGCCCACCACGGCGGTGGCGGCGGAGATACGACCGCCCCGCTTGAGGAAGTGGAGGTCGTCCACGGTGAACCAGTGGCACAGGTGGAGCTTGTTCTCCTCCACCCAGTCCCGGACCTCCTCCAGGCTCTTGCCCTTCCGTTGCTCCTGGACGGCCAGCCACACCATCAGGCCCTGGCCCATGGAGGCGCACAGGGTGTCCACGGTGCAGATCTTCCGGTCGGGGTACTGCTCGGCCAGCTCATTTACCGCGATGACCGAGGACTGGTAGGTGGTGGACAGGCCGGAGGAGAAGGCCAGCACCAGCACGTCCTTCCCGGCCTGGAGGAGGGGCTCCAGCATGGCGGTGTACTCGGCCACGTTGACGGCAGAGGTGGTGGCCATCTCGCCGTCCCGGAGCATCTTGTAAAAGACCTTGGGGTCCATCTCCCGGTCGTCGGGGTAGTTGTGGTAGGTCTTGCCCTGGACGGTGAAGGACAGGGGCAGCACCTCTACCCCCAGCTCCTGGACCAGACTGGCGGGCAGGTCGGCGGAAGAGTCGGTGACGATGACATAGTCGCTCATATGGTAATTACCTCCCGTATAAAATGGGGTATGTACTCCGAATGGAAATCACTTTTTCCGGCGCTCCGGCTTCTCCTCCTGGGGGGCAATGAGGGAGAGGATACGCTGGCAGGCCAGTTTGTCGGCGTAGCTGCGCAGGGCCAGCCGCAGGGCCAGCCGGGGCAGGTCCTCCTGGCTCAGGTCGGGGTCCAGCACCTCGGCGGTGCAGTCCAGGGCCAGGGAGAGCTCCTGGTAGAAGGCGGCGTACAGCTTCTCCGGGTCCCGGCCGGCGCTGCCGATCTCCAGCAGGGTGCGGGTGTCCCGGACGGAGAGGACCTGCTTGAGGGCGCAGATGGCGGTGAGGTAGCCCAGGTGGGTCTTGCTGTACTTCTTGCCGTCGGCCCGGGGGAGCAGACCGTCCTTGATGTAGTTGTTCACCATGGCGGGGGTCAGGGCCTCGCCGCCGTCATAGGAGATGAGCTGGCGGGAGACGTAGGAGATGACCTGGTCCATGTAGAGGCCGATGTCGGGAAAGCTGTCCCATACCATGGGGCGCTCCTCCTCCAGCCGGCGTTTCAGTTCTTCCAGTTCCTCCACCGCGGGTCACTCCTTGCTTTTCTAATTTTGAATATGACATTTCAACATATCGATATGAATTATACCACGATTCCGATACCGCGTAAAGGGGTGGGAAAAGAGTGGAAAAAGCCCGGAGCCCTTCCGGTGAGCGGGCTCCGGGCGTGGGGCCGTATCAGGCCTCCTTGGCGTCCAGGCTGGTGGCGGCGGCGAAGAAGCCGGCCCACTGAGGGGAACGGAAGAAGACCAGCTGCCCGGGCAGGCGGATGTCTTCCACGGTGAGAAAGCGCTTTTTCTCCTCCCGCGCAGCCAGCAGGCCGTTGAGGTGGGTGAGCAGGCCCAGGTCCAGCCAGCCGCCCAGGTCCTGGGCCTCATATCGGCAGGCATCCCCGTTCAGGGTGAAGGTGAGGGTGCGCTTGCCGTCGGCGGCGGGGGAGAGCTCGCCGCCGGAGAGGTCCACCGCCCCGCCGGTGAGGGCGGAGAGGCTTTTGAGGAGGTCCCGGTACATGGTGTCGGGGGAGGGGGACTCGGGGACCGTCACCAGGGCCTGGTCGGGGTCCTCCTGGGCCAGACGGCACAGGAGGGAGAGATAGGCCGGGTCTTCGTAGGACTCGGGATGGGCCAGAAAGTGGGCCTCCAGCTCGGGGGAGAAGCGGAAGCTCAGCCGCTTGAGGGTGGCGAGCTGCTGGTCCACCGGCACCGCCGGGCGGCGGAGCTGGGCGGAGAGAAGACCGGCAAAGTGGTCGAGATCCATAAATATCCGTCCTTTCTCAGGGGGTGACCCGGCGGGCCAGTTCCAGGGCCAGCCGGAAGTAGGCCTCCTTGGCGTCCTGGGGCAGCTTGCCCAGCAGGCCGGGGTCCCAGAAGTCGCCCCCCAGGTTGTCTTCGGTGTAGAGGAACTGGTAGAATTCCACGCCCCGGAATTTGCACACCGCCGCGCAGGCGGCGCACTCCATGTCCACGCAGAGGCAGCCCTCGGCCCTGCGCCGGGCCACGTTCCGGCGGGTCTCACGGTAGAGGGCGTCGGTGGTCCAGGTGCGGCCCTCCACAAAGGGCACCCCCAGTTGGGTGAGGACCTGGGCGGTGCGGGGGGCGGTGTCCAGAGGGATATAGTCCTCCTCCGGGGGGAGGTAGTGGTAGCTGACGCCCTCGTCCCGGCGGGCCGCCGTGGGGACGATGAGGTGGCCGTCGGGCAGGTCACGGGTCAGGGAGCCGCAGGAGCCGAAGAGGATGAAGCGGCGGGCGCCCCGGGCGATGACCTCCTCCATCATGCCGGCGGAGGCGGCGCTCCCCAGCAGGGTCTGGTAGAGGCCGAAGTTCCTGCCCTGGTAGTTGATGGAGTAGAGGGGGATCTGGAAGAAGACGGGCAGGTGGCCCAGCACCCGGGTGCCGGGCCAGCTTGCGGCGGCCTGGGTCAGGGAGGGCTGGAAGGTGACCACCACCGTCTCGGGAAAGCCCTCCACCGGCGCGGCGGCGTGGCTGGGTTCCAGCACCGCCTCCCGGGCGGGGTCGTAGGCGTCCAGAATGCTCATGGGGACCTCCTTTCTTCCGGAGGGGAAGCGAAATGGGGCCTGAAAGTGTCTCTCCTCCGTTCGTAAAACCTTCCCCCCTGAGGGGGAAAGGTGTCATGGCCATAGGCCATGACGGATGGGGGGCGTTAAGTGTTCCCTGAAGGAACGTTCAAAACCCGTTTCTTTTTCCCTGCTGGAAAAAGAACGGTTTTTGGAATCCAAAGAAAAAGGGGCTCCCGAGTGGGTTGAGTGGCTCCAAATAGGAATCCGGCGGCCCGTCTTTACGCCCCCGTAGAGGACCGGCACCGTCCACAGGTGACTCCGCTGGTGGAACAGGGACAGGCTGTGGTCCTATCCGACATTTTTTCGCCGCCTGCGCGGGTGGGTGTCGGGGCGTGGCGCCGCTGACTGGTATTCCTTCTATTGTGGGGTGTGCCGGGTCGCCGCGCCCCACAATAGGAAGAGAGCCCCGGGGGCAAAAGAAGCTGCTGTTCCGTTATTCTTCGTCCAGCTTGAGGACGGCCATGAAGGCTTCGGTGGGGAGCTGGACAGAGCCCAGAGAGCGCATCTTCTTTTTGCCCTCTTTCTGCTTCTCCAGCAGCTTCTTCTTCCGGGTGATGTCGCCGCCGTAGCACTTGGCCAGCACGTCCTTCCGCATGGCCTTCACCGTCTCACGGGCGATGATCTTGCCGCCGATGGCCGCCTGGACGGGGATCTCGAAGAGCTGGCGGGGGATGTTTTCCTTGAGCTTCTCGCACAGCCGCCGTGCCCGGCCGTAGGCCTTGTCCCGGTGGGCGATGAAGGAGAGGGCGTCCACCTGGTCACCGTTGAGGAGCAGGTCCACCTTCACCAGGTCGCTGACCTCATAGCGGTCCAGCTCATAGTCCAGGGAGGCGTAGCCCTTGGTGCGGGCCTTCAGGGTGTCGAAGAAGTCGTAGATGATCTCGTTGAGGGGCATGGAGTAGTGGAGCTCCACCAGGTTGGTGTCCAGGTACTGCATGTCCTTGAACTCCGCCCGCCGCTCCTGGCACATGGGCATGATGTTGCCCACGTACTCCGGCGGGGTGAGGATGGTCACCTTGGCGTAGGGCTCCCGGGCCTCGGTGATGACGGCGGGGTCGGGGTAGTTGTGGGGGTTGTCCACCTTGACCACGGTGCCGTCGGTCTTGGTGATCTCGTAGATGACCGAGGGGAGGGTGGTGATGAGGTCCAGGTTGAACTCCCGCTCCAGCCGCTCCTGGATGATCTCCATGTGGAGCATGCCCAGAAAGCCGCACCGGAAGCCGAAGCCCAGGGCGGCGGAGGACTCGGGCTCGAAGGAGAGGGAGGCGTCGTTGAGCTGGAGCTTCTCCAGGGCGTCCCGCAGGTCGGGGTACTTGGAGCCGTCTTCGGTGTAGATGCCGCAGTAGACCATGGCCCGGGCGGGGCGGTAGCCGGGGAGGGGTTCGGCGGCGGGGGCGTCGGCGCCGGTGACGGTGTCGCCCACCCGGGTGTCCTTCACGTCCTTGATGGAGGCGGTGAAGTAGCCCACCTCGCCGGCGATGAGCTCAGAGCAGGGCTCCATGCCGATGGGGAGGAGGTGGCCGCACTCCAGCACCTGATAGGTGGCGCCGGAGGCCATCATCTTCACGTTCATGCCGTTTTTGAGGGTGCCCTCCATGACCCGGAAGTAGACGATGACGCCCCGGTAGGGGTCATACTGGCTGTCGAAGATGAGGGCCTGAAGGGGGGCGGCGGGGTCGCCCTTGGGGGCGGGGACGTTCTTGACGATGTCCTCCAGCACGGCGGGGATGTTGATGCCCACCTTGGCGGAGATCTCGGGGGCGTCCTGGGCGGGAATGCCGATGACGTTCTCGATCTCGTCCTTCACCCGCTTGGGGTCGGCGGCGGGCAGGTCGATCTTGTTGATGACGGGGAGGATCTCCAGATCGTGGTCCAGAGCCAGGTAGGTGTTGGCCAGGGTCTGGGCCTCGATGCCCTGGGCGGCGTCCACCACCAGGATGGCGCCCTCGCAGGCGGCCAGGGAGCGGCTCACCTCATAGTTGAAGTCCACGTGGCCCGGGGTGTCGATGAGGTTGAGCTCGTAGGTGTTGCCGTCGTCGGCCTTGTAGTTGAGCTTCACCGCCCGGGCCTTGATGGTGATGCCGCGCTCCTTTTCCAGGTCCATGTTGTCCAGAAGCTGGGACTCCATCTCCCGCTGGGACACCGCCCCGCACAGCTCGATGAGCCGGTCGGACAGGGTGGACTTGCCGTGATCAATATGCGCTATAATGGAAAAATTCCGAATCTTGGATTGGTCAGTCATAGATAATACCTCCAATAGGGGGATAAACCAAATCGAAGCCCAGCGGAGCGGGTTCGATTTGGAAAGGACGAGCAGCGGAGAGAGTGAGCTTTCCCCTCCAAGGGGAAGCGAGGGATACGGACTTTGCGACGACGCGGTCAGTTATAGACAAAAACCTCCGATTGGGGTGGTTACTTGCTGTTGCCCGCCTGGTAGGCGGCCACCCGGCGGCCGATGCGTTCGCCGGTGTTGTGGATGATCTGAAGGAGGGACTGGTAGGCGCCGGGGTAGGTCTGGGTGAGCATGTCGTGGTTGATGGGGGGCAGGGTGCCGGCCTCCTTCACCTGGCTGGCCAGGGCGTCCACATACTCCACCTCGGCGCAGGTCATGTCGGCGTTGGCAAGGCCCGTGACGAACCGGCGGGCGGGGATGGTGAAAAAGTCCTCGTTGTTGTTGCCGTCGGCCCGGTAGAGGTGGCGGAACATCTTGTAGACGGCGGTGCTCAGGTAGTCCGAGCAGGCCTTGATGGCCTCCTTGCTGCCCGACTTGCCCAGGAGGTCGAAGAGGACACCGATGGAGTTGACCAGCAGCTTCTTGGACAGGGTGGCCATGATGCTGCCCCGGAGGACGTTGTCCTTCTCGGCGCTGTAGTCGAAGAGGCTCTCGGCGTCCACGATGGTGGTGCCGTCCCGGCTGAGGGTGCGGCCCAGGAGGAAGTCGGCGGAGACGCCGTAGTAATCGCAGGCCTTCACCACAAAGGCGAGACCGGGCTCACGGATGCCGTTTTCATAGTGGCTCAGCAGGGCCTGGGAGATCCCCAGATCCTTGGCCACCGAGCGCTGGGAAATGCCCTTTTCCTTCCGCAGCAGGGTCAGGGAACGGGAAAAATCCGAACTCATAATCGTCACACCTCGCAAAAAACAGTATGTATAGTATAGTTTGCAGAATACAAAAAGTAAAGCATAAAGTTTCAGATTCTGGACAATTTGGGCATTGTGATGGAGAGGGGCTTGATGTATAATGTAACTTACCGGAAAAACTGCAAATACACCATTTGGAGGCATGTAAACATGTTTGAGAATCTGGTTGAAAAGCTGAAGAAGAACCCCACCACCCTGGTCTTCACCGAGGGTCCCGATCCCCGTATCCTGGAGGCCGCTTCCCGGCTGAAGAAGGAGGGCATCCTGGAGCCCCTGCTGGTGGGCAACCCCGAGGAGGTCCAGGCCGCCGCTGCCAAGGGTGGTTTTGACATCACCGACATCCGCATCGTGGACCCCGCCAACTACCGCCGCATGGACGAGCTGGTGGACAAGATGGTGGAGCTGCGCAAGGGCAAGATGACCCCCGACGAGTGCAAGGCCGCTCTGCTCAAGGGCAACTACTTCGGCACCATGCTGGTGAAGATGGGCGTGGCCGACTGCCTGCTGGGCGGCGCCACCTACTCCACCGCCGACACCGTCCGTCCCGCCCTGCAGCTGGTCAAGACCAAGCCCGGCAACAAGA
>CAUBHZ010000026.1 GCA_958435885.1 uncultured Intestinimonas sp.
CACCGCCATCGCCAAGCCCTGCGTGCTGGTGCCCTCCCCCAACGTGACCAACAACCACCAGGAGAAGAACGCCCGGGTGCTGGAGCACCACGGGGCGGCGGTGGTGCTGCTGGAGTCGGATATCGACGGCGCTGCCCTCTACCGGGAGGTCAAGGACCTGTTGGCCCAGCCGGAGAAGCGCGCGGCCATGTCCAAAGCCCTCTCCGAGCTCTCGGTCACCGACGCCGCCGAGGAGATCTATCAGACCCTGATGTCCCTCATGAAAGAGGGGAAGTAACGCCCTTTGCTGTCACCCGTCCGCCCGGACGCATAGTATGGCCTGAAACCATCAACATGCGGAGGGTGGACGGTCATGAGCATTTATCAAGTGGAAGGCGGCAGAGCGCTGGAGGGGACGGCCATAGTCCACGGGGCCAAGAACAGCGTCCTGCCCATTTTGGCGGCGGCGGTGCTGTGCCCCGGCGTCAGTGTGGTACATAATTGCCCCGATCTCTCGGATGTACGGGCATCCATAGCGATTCTGGAGCACCTGGGCTGCAGGGTGGAGCGCTCCGGCGACACGGTGACGGTGGACGCCGCCGCCCTCACCCGGAACGACGTGCCCGACGCCCTCATGCGGGAGATGCGCTCGTCGGTGATCTTCCTGGGGGCCATTCTGGCCCGCACCGGAGCGGCGGAGCTGAGCATGCCCGGGGGCTGTGAGCTGGGTCCCCGGCCCATCGACCTGCACCTGGCAGCCATCCGGGCCCTGGGGGCGGAGATCCGGGAGGAGGGGGGCGCCCTCCACTGTGCCCTGCCCAAGGGCGGGCTGCGGGGCTGTCAGATCGACCTCTCCATCCCCAGCGTGGGAGCCACGGAGAACGCCATGCTCTGCGCCTGCGGGGCGGAGGGGACCACCGTCATCAACAACGCCGCCCGGGAGCCGGAGATCGTGGATCTCCAGCGCTTTCTCCACGCTTTGGGGGCCGATGTCCGGGGGGCGGGGACCTCCACGGTCACCGTCACCGGCGGAAAGGTCCTCCACGGCGGGGAGCACACGGTCATGCCCGACCGCATCGTGGCCGCCACATTGCTCTCGGCGGTGGCGGCGGCCGGGGGAGAGGCGGAGATCCTGGGCACGGACTACCGCCAGCTCTCCACGGTCACGGCCATCCTGACGGAGGCGGGCTGCCGGGTCCGCAGCGGGGAAAAGCGGATATCCATCCGCCGGGACGGCCCGCTCCAGGGGGTACGGCCCATCCGCACGGCGCCCTATCCCGGCTTTCCCACCGACGCCCAGCCGCCGGTGATGGCGGCCCTGTGCAAGAGCCGGGGGACCACCGTCTTTGTGGAGAACATGTTCGAGAGCCGCTACCGCCACGTGGATGAGCTCTGCCGCATGGGCGCCCGGGTCCGGGTGGAGGGCCGGGTGGCGGTGGTGTGCGGCGTGGAGACCCTCCACGGGACTTCTCTGCGTGCCGCCGACCTGCGTGGCGGCGCCGCCCTGGTGGTGGCCGCCCTGGGGGCGGAAGGGGTGAGCCGCATCGAGGGGCTGAGCCACATCGACCGGGGCTACCACGGCCTGGAGGAGACCCTGCGGGGCCTGGGCGCCCGCATCCGCCGCCTGGAGGACGGCGGGGACGGCTTGCCCAACTTGTAAGGATTTCTTAACGATTTTCTCACCTCTGTGTGGTATACTGACCCAGCAAGGAAGAAAGAGAACGAATCCGGAGGCGGACCCATGGCATCACGGCGCTCCAACAAAAGAAAACGGCGAAACCGGGGACGCTTCGGTTTCCTCTATAAAGTGCTCTCTCTCATCATCATCCTGGTGGTGGTGGCCGCGGGCTGCGTGGTTTTCTTCCGGGTGGAGGATATCACCGTCACCGGTGTGAGCCGGTACACCGCCCAGGAGATCATCGACGCTTCGGGGGTGGAGAAGGGGGATAATTTGTTTCTGGTGGGAGGCTCCCGGACGGCCCAGAAGATCTATTCCACCCTGCCCTATGTGGACGAGGTGAATATCCGCCACGCCCTGCCCGACGGGCTGGTCATCAACGTCACCGAGCGTATCCCTGCCGCCGTCATCCAGGGGGACGAGGGCTGGTGGATCATGGACGCCAAGGGAAAACTCCTGGAACAGGTCTCCCGGCCGGAGCAGGCGGGCGTGGCGGAGGTCACCGGCCTTACCGCCCTGCTTCCCGCCGTGGGGACTACGCTGGCGGTGGAGGATGCCGAGAGTATCCGGCTCAACAGCCTGATGGAGCTGCTCTCCGCCCTGGAGCAGCGGGACATCCTGGACAAGGTGTCCTCCATCGATCTCACCTCCGCCGCCGAGATCTCCATGGTCTACGACGGGCGGCTCACGGTGAAGATGCATATGACCGATGACTTCATGCGGCAGACCCGGGTGCTCACCGAGGCCATCGCCCAGGGGATCATTCAGCCGAATGAGACAGGAGTGGTGGATCTCACCCTGGATCAGCCCCGATTTATCCCGCAAACTGCCGGAAGTTGACGGGGAAAGTGGAACGAAATCTTACGCAAACTATTGACCTCATGGGGAAAGAGCGATACAATACAGTATATTGGTATGATTCTGCGCAGCTTTACTATCACTAGTTGTTTACATAGGAGGAACGGGCATGGCTTTCGGATTGGATACAGGGCCTGAGAGCGTCGTCACCATCAAGGTTATCGGTGTGGGCGGCGGCGGCAGCAACGTTGTCAATCGCATGGTGCGCTCCGGCGTGCAGGGCGTGGATTTTATCGCGGTGAATACGGACAAGCAGGCGCTGTCCACTTCCAGCGCCACCTATAAGATCCAGATCGGTGAGAAGCTCACCGGCGGCCAGGGAGCCGGGTCCAATCCGGAGGTGGGCCGCAAGTCTGCCGAGGAGAGCCGGGGCCAGATCGCCAAGGCCCTGGAGGACGCCGACATGGTCTTTATCACCGCCGGTATGGGCGGCGGCACCGGCACCGGCGCGGCGCCCATCGTGGCCGACATCGCCAAAGAGGCTGGCTTGCTCACCGTGGGCGTGGTCACCAAGCCCTTCGCCTTTGAGGGCCGCCGCCGGATGCTCCAGGCCGAGGCCGGCATCGAGGAGCTGCGGGGCAAGGTGGACTCCCTGGTCATCATCCCCAACGAGCGGCTGAAGTTTGCCACCGATCAGAAGATCACCTTCCAGAACGCCTTCGAGATCGCCGATGACGTGCTGCGCCAGGCGGTGCAGTCCATCTCCGACCTCATCAAGAACACCGGCTTCATCAACCTGGACTTCGCCGACGTCACCGCCGTCATGAAGGACGCCGGCATGGCCCACATGGGCGTGGGCCGGGCCGCCGGCAAGAACAAGGCCGAGGAGGCCGCCAAGATGGCCATTTCCAGCCCTCTGCTGGAGACCTCCATCAACGGTGCCCACGGCGTGCTGGTCAACGTCACCGGCTCCATGGACATCGGTCTGGAGGAGGTGGAGACCGCCGCCAACCTGGTGCAGCAGGCCGCCCACCCCGATGCCCTCATCATCTTCGGCGCCGCCTTCGACGAGGAGCTGGAGGATGAGATCCGGGTCACCGTCATCTCCACCGGCTTTGAAGAGGGCGCCGGCGGGCTGCCCAACAATCCCTTCTCCGCGGGCCGTGAGGCGGCGGCCAAGACGGCCGCTCCTGCCGGGAGCAAGCCCGCCTCCGGCGGCGAGCGCCCCACCCTGGAGCCCCTGTCCGAGGAGCCCGAGGAGGACCCCTTTGTGGACATCTTCAAGATCTTCAACCGGGACAAGTAAAAACGGATCAAAGGGCCCGGAGCCGCGTCGGCTCCGGGCCCTTTTCGCAGAAAGGTGCGCACTCTGCGCGGGAAAGCCAAAAAGGCTTGCAATCCGGGGGAAAGGGGCTTATAATAATGTCTGCTGAATGGACCGCAATGCGGTTGATTTTGGGGATGTTATCCCACAATTTGGCATGAATACGACTTTCCGCGGGAGGAAAGAAGATCTGTATACCGAAGGAGTGATATGCGCCGTGAGCGGTGACCCTTTGAGTCGAAGACATCATGTACGTAGCACGGCGTATGGGCTCCGCGTCTGACCGGTCCGACCGGTAAAAGACCGCACGCCTGATGCGCCGTTCCTGCCCGGCGGGGTGACCCGCGAGGGCGGCAAAATGAGGCGGTGCGGGATTTTTATACCCATTTTCCCGCGCCCGGAAAGGCGTGATACCAATGCTGACCATTCACAAGACCATCAACGGCCAGATGACGAAGCTGGACAAGGCGGAGGACGGCTGCTGGGTGAACCTCACCTACCCCACGGAGGACGAGATGTCCACCGTCACCGCCCTGCTGGGCATCGACCCGGGCTTCCTGCGGGCCGCGCTGGATGAGGAGGAGACTTCCCGGATCGACACCGAGGACGGCCAGACCCTCATCATCATCGACCTCCCCGCGGTGGAGAAGGGGGACGCAGTGGTCTATTCCACCCTGCCTCTGGGCATCATCGTGGCAGAAAAGTGCATCATCACCGTCTGCCTGAAGGAGACCCCCATCATCCGGGACTTCCAGGACGGCCTGGTGAAGAACGCGGAGACTCAGAAGAAGACCAGCTTCATCCTCTATCTGCTGCTGCAGGTGGCCAAGCGCTTCCTCCAGTACCTGAAGCAGATCGACAAGATCTATAACTATATGGAGCGCCAGCTCTACAAGTCTCAGCGGAACAAGGAGCTCATCCAGCTCCTGGACCTGGAAAAGTCCCTGGTCTACTTCAACACCTCGCTGAAGGCCAATGAGGTGACGCTGGAGAAGATCCTCCGCGGCCGCATCATCACCCTCTACGAGGAGGACCACGACCTGCTGGAGGATGTGCTCATCGAGGTGCGGCAGGCCATTGAGATGGCCAACATCTACTCCTCCATCATCTCGGGTATGATGGACGCCTTCGCCAGTGTCATCTCCAACAACCTGAACGTCATCATGAAGGTGCTGACCTCCATCACCATCCTGCTGACCATTCCCAACATCGTCTTTGGTTTCTACGGCATGAACATCAACGGCACCGGGCTGCCGTTGGACCAGTTCTGGTGGGTACCCCTCATCATCACCGGTATTATCATCGCCGGCATCGCCGTGATCCTGAAGAAGAAGGACCTCTTCTGAATAATACCCCCGGGCCGTGTTTCGGCCCGGGGGTTCGTGTTTTCCGGCGGGTTCCCGCCCGGTGGGATCGAGAGATGTCCCTCCGGGCACGCAGCATGGGCCAGAATCTAAAGGTAGAGCTCACAGTCCTTGCGCTGGGAACATACCTTTTTCAGCATGGCATTGACCGCAGCCAGCATCAGGCCGTTTGCCTTTCGTGCGGAATGGGGGCAGACAGACACGCAGCGCATACAGGAAATACAGGCCTTGCGGTCCACCTTTTTGGGGTCCTGCCGGTCGATGGCCTGTACCGGGCATTTCTCCGCGCACAATCCGCATTTGACGCACGCCCCGGTGGGCTTAGGCACCATACCGGCGCTGCCGCCCTTTTTATAAGGGCGGTTCCCTGGAAGCCGCGGCTCGGAACAAAGGCCTTCGGACAATTTTCCCTGGATCTTTTGGGCAAACCGGCGCAGCTGTGCCCGGTCCCGCTCATCCGGCCGGCCGGCGGCAAACTGATGAGCGATGGAATGCTCTGCCACGGCGGCCACGGCGCCGACAACGCGGAACCCCGCCTGCCTTGCCAGATCCTGTAATTCGACCAGCGTATCCTCGTAGGCGCGGTTGCCGTAAACGCAGACAAGAACGCCTTTGGCGCCGTTTCCACGAATCCGGGACAGGCGCTGTGCCGCCGGACCCGGCACACGGCCTCCATAAGAGGGCACTGCGATCACCGCGACGTCCGTTTCCTCCAACACAAGGGAGGAGAAGTCCTCCCGGCTGTCGGTCAGGTCAACGGAGCAGATCTCCCGGGACAATGCCTGGGAAAGGATATCCGCGACTTTTTGCGTCCCACCGGTGGGGCTAAAGCAAATTTCGTACAGTTTCATGGTAACCTGCCTCCGTTTCGTTCTTCCAAATGGAAAAGGGGAGAGGGCGGGACCGCTCTCCGCCCTTGTCTTTCACCTGCCCGATCAAAACAGAATGAGCACCTTGCCGTCTGTAGGACCGTTTTTTACCAGAGCAAGGGCGTCTCTGGCGGTCTCCGGCGTGAAGGTACGGGGATCGGTGGAGGGGACGATGTGGCTGTGCGCCACAATTTTGGTGATTTCACGCAATTGGGCGCCGTCGGCGCGCACGAAGAGAAAGCGGTATTCTTTGCCCTGCACTCTGGCCGCGTGGTCGTATTTGGCTCCCGCTGCCGTAAACAGGAGCCGCTTTGCAAGGCCGAAATGATTGCGCTCTGCAAAGGCCCTGTTGGGTCCGGTCCGCAGACTCAGCAGCCGTCCGCCCGGTTTCAGGACTGACAGCTCCCGCCGGAATTCCTTGGCTCCCAGGGTGTCGATCACATAGTCCAGGTCGGACAGGGTCTCCCAATAGTTCTCCTTCCGGTAATCCAGATACTGGTCTGCGCCGGCGGCCAGAATAGACGCTTTGGCCCGCGCATTTCCCGTCACGATGACCCGGAGCCCCAGAGCCTTGGCAATGGGGACCGCCATCTGGCCAAAGCTGCCGGAGCCGCCCGGGATCAGCAGGGTTTCTCCGGGCTTGGCCTCCAGCTCCTCGGTGATGGCCTGCCATGCGGTCAGGCCTGTCAGAGGGATGGCCGCGGCGGTGGAGAAGTCATACCCCTCCGGCATGGCCGCCAGAGCGGCCTGATCCACTGCCGCATACTCCGCGAAGGCGCCGATTTTGGACAGGGGCAGACGAGCGTAGACCCTGTCGCCCACATGAAAATCAGTCACCTGCTGCCCCACCGCCGCCACCACGCCGGCACACTCGTTGCCCAGCGTCAGCGGCATGGGGTAATCCTGGATCAGGCGTATGCTGCCGGTGAGAATCAGCAGCTCCAGTGGGTTTACCGCCGCCGCCTTGACCTGCAGCAGTACTTCACGGGGGCCGATCTCCGGCACCGGGATATCCCGCAGGACGGTGTGGATTTCCTTTGTGTATCTGTCAATTTGAACTGCCTTCATAGCAGGACCTCCGTATATCATCCGCCTCTGGTCGGACAGGGAGAAAGCATCCGATTCCACTTGCAATTTGAGCGGGGAACGTATAGAATAAATCGATGTAAAGACAAACATTACATCGATGGCCAGTATATCACACGAATGATGTAATGTCAAGATTTACAACATGATTGTTTTGTTGAAAGGATTTCACGATGCAGATCAGTATGAAATGTTCCGTGGCTGTGCACTGCCTGATTTTTATCCACGAAGCACAGGGAAAGGTGAAGGTCACCAGTCATCTGCTGGCGCAGAGCACCGGCTGCAACCCCGTGGTGATCCGGAATGTGTTCAGTGCCTTGAAAAAAGCGGGGATCATTACCGTCGCCCGGGGGACTGGCGGTGCAGAGCTGTGCATGCCTCCTGAGCAGATCACGCTGTATATGATTTACCAGTCCTTGGAGCCCCAAGGACTCTCCTCCTTGATCGGGATTCACCCCTGCCAGGACCGGAGCTGCCCAGTGGCCCAAAATATCCACCTGGTGCTGCAAGGACCCTACCAAAAAATCGAACAGGCCATTCAGGAAACCATGGAGGCCATTACGCTGGAATCCATGATTGAGGAGTTTCATAGAAGGATCGCCGCCTCCGCGGGAGCGGAAGGGGCGTCGGAACCGGATTGACCGCACGACTGGTGAACATGGAAGATAGTAAAACCGCCGCCCAGACTTCCATCAAGGAGCCGGGCGGCGTTCATTTTTCAGCCTGTATTCATGGGGGCAGAAAAGCGGAAGGCGGCGCTCACCCAGTTTGCGCTCTTCTCCTGATCAGTATGAGATCTCAGATAGGATCAGCCTTCAATCTATATGCTTGCTTTCTTCAGTGCGTTTGCCATGATTCGAATCGTATCAGAAACAAAGTGGATTCTGCTGGATCGCCCCCTTCGGGCCATGTTCTTGCGGGATCCCGCCCGGCGAGACAGAATTCCCGGCCTGCGGGGTGGCGTCGGGAGCCGATTCCATGGTACAATGGCGCCAAAGAAAGGGGACGAGACCCAAATGGGACAGAGCTTTTCAGAGCGATTGAAGGGGTACCGGCGGGATAAAAACCTCACCCAGCAGGAGCTGGCCGACCTGCTGGGGGTGAGCAACAAGACGGTCTCCCGCTGGGAGAGCGGCGGCGGCTACCCGGATGTCCCTCTGCTGGTACCGTTGGCCAGGGCATTGGGGGTGACGGTGGACGACCTGCTGGACGGGGAGAAGCCCATCCGGTCCCTGAGCCGGGCCGACTGGCAGAGCCTGCTGTCCTTCGCCTTTGCCCTGGGCGGCGGCGTTCTCTTCTATCTGCTGGACCTCTTTATGCCCATGGCGCTGTGCTACTGCGCCTATCTGGGCTGCATGGCCTATGGCGTCTACCTGCAAAGGTATTACACCTATCACAGCCGCTGGTTTCAGATCTCCAATGCCCTGATGTGTCTGGCGGTGAATCTCACCTTTGTGACCAAGACGGTCATCGTCGCAGTGGCGTTGACGCTGTTTGGCTCCTCGCAGGCCATGCTGGGTGCCTCCGTTCAGGGACTGCTACTGAGCGGAAAGGACGGATGGGTCCTGTTTGGGGCTCTGGCCATCCTGGCGGGCGCCGTGGGACTGACCGCGGTGATCCAGTATCTCATCTTCCGCTGGAGCGGCGGCAATGCGTGCCGTTTGCGGCTGGTATTGGTGCGGCCGCCTCTCCGCCGGCTGCTGCCGGGGCTGGTGCCCTGGCTGGCGGCGGCCTTCTGGCTCTTCTATGAACGGCCTGATCTGCCTGTGGCGCTCTACGAGGGACAGGAGTCGGCCTTCTCCCTCTGTCTGGCCGTCCTGGCGGTGCTGGGGTCTCTGCCCCTGCTGGGCCGGGGACACCGGAGGTGGATTCCGGGCGTGTGGTGCATGACCGCCCTGTGCTGGGGGATGATCGGCCTGCGGGCATATAAAATGGCCTGGTCGCCGGTCACCGAGCGGATCATCCCCTATTCCACCACGCTGGGAAGTATTTATGTGCCCTTGGCGCAGGCCTCCTGGACCATGCCGGTAGCGGCGGCGGTGCTGTGCGTCCTGTGGGTGCTGCTCCAGTGCGTCCGGCTCTCCAACGGCCCGGAAAAGACGGAGGAACCTCCGGAAGAGGAAAAAGAGCGCGTCCCATCGCCGTGATGGGGCGCGCTCTTCTGTCAGTGCTTGCTGCTTCCGACGGGCTCCTCGTGGAGGTCGTCGGTGTGGGGGACGGTGAGGGTCTGCTTGTCGTCCAGACCGGGGATGAAGAGGAACTTGCGGATGAGGAAGAGGGCGGCGATGGCCGCCACCATCAGCAGGTTTTCCGTGGGAGAGGTGTGTTCGATGATCATCTGGCGGGAGATGGCGAAGAGGAGGACCTCCACCACCGAGCTCAGGTTGTGACGGCTGAGCATTTTCAGGAACTCGATGCCGATGACCACGGTGAAGGCGGTGGAGAGGAATGCCTGAAGGCCGTTGGCATTGCTGGGGTCGGCGGCCATAAGGCCCAACTGGTGAAAGATGGTGGCAAAGGAGAACAGGATCGCGACGATCACCAGAATGCTGACAAAAATCTCCAGCAGCTGGGCGATGCGGTAAATGAAATTGGGGATCTTGATCTTCAGATAGTACATAGCGTCCACAGTTGGGTCCCTCCTGTCTGTCAGCGCAGGGCGGCCAGGAAGCCGTCCACGTCCTCGGGGGCGGTGGCGAAGCAGGTGACGAAACGGATGACGGTGTGTCCGGGCTCCTGGGCGGGGCACCAGTCCTCATAGGCGCACAGGGTGTCTAGCTTGGCCTTGACGGCGTCGTCCACCACGGCGAAGACCTGGTTGGTGGGGGAGTCCACCCACAGCTTCCAGCCCAGGGCCTTCAGCCCGGCCTGGAGGCGGGCGGCCATGGCGTTGGCGTGGCGGGCCATCTCGAAGTAGAGGCCGTCCTTCAGCAGGGCCTCGAACTGGACCCCCAGCAGCCAGCCCTTGGCCAGCACGGCGCCCAGCTGCTTCTTGATGCGGAAGAAGTCGGGCTGGAGGGCGGGGTTGGTGATGACCAGGGCCTCACCCATGAGGGCGCCGTTCTTGGTGCCGCCGATGTAGAAGGCGTCGGTGAGCCGGGCCAGGTCGGGGAGGGTCAGGTCATTCTTGGCGGAGGCCAGGGCGGAGCCCAGCCGGGCGCCGTCCAGGAAGAGGAGCAGGCCGTTGGCCCGGCAGTACTCGGAGAGGGCGGTGAGCTCGGCCTTGGTGTAGACCATGCCGCTCTCGGTGGCGTCGGCGATCTCCACCAGCCGGGGCTTGACCAGATGTACGTCCTTGTGCCGCTCCAGGATGGGGGCGATCTGGGCCGGGGTGATCTTGCCGTCAGGGCCGGTGGGGATCTGGAGGATCTTGTGGCCGGTGGCCTCTACGGCGCCTACCTCGTGGCCGTTGATGTGGGAGGAGTCGGCGGCGATGACGCCCTCCCAGGGACGCAGGAAGGCGGCGATGGCGGTGGCGTTGGTCTGGGTGCCGCCGATGAGGAACTGGACGTCGGCCTGGGGGCACTGGCACAGGTCACGGATCAGGTTCTTGGCGCGGTCACAGTAGGCGTCGTCGCCGTAGCCGATGTTGCCCTCCAGGTTGGTCTCGGCCAGGGCGGAGAGGACCTTGGGGTGGGCGCCGAAGGAATAGTCGTTGCGGAACAGATACTGCTTCATGATGATTCAGACCTCCAATGGAATAAACAGGAAAACGGCGGGCGGCCTCTGGCCGTCCGCCGTTCGCTGCCGCTTAGAATTTGAACGAATCCTTCAGGCTCACAGAGCGGTTGAAGACCAGATGGCCGGGCTTGGAGTCCTTGCTGTCCACGCAGAAGTAGCCCTGGCGCAGGAACTGGAAGGAGGCGGGGGCCTGGGCGTCGGCCAGGCAGGCCTCCACCTTGGCGCCGCTGAGGACCTCCAGGGAGTTGGGATTCAGGCAGTCCAGGAAGTTCTTGTCGCCGCCGTCGGGGTCGGCGTCGGAGAAGAGGTTGTCGTAGAGTCGGATCTCGGCGTCTACGGCGGTGGCGGCGTCCACCCAGTGGATGGTGGCGCCCTTCACCTTCCGGCCGTCGGCGGGGTCGCCGCCGCGGCTGTTGGGGTCATAGGTGGCGTAGATCTCCACCACATTTCCGTTCTCGTCCTTTTTGCAGCCGGTGCACTGGATGAGGTAGGCGCCCTTCAGGCGGCACTCAGGGCCGTTGGGGTAGAGGCGCTTGTACTTGGGTACGGGG
>CAUBHZ010000027.1 GCA_958435885.1 uncultured Intestinimonas sp.
CTGTCTGTCTGTCTGTCGTTGAGTATATTGCGGCGACGCATGGCTGTCAAGCCCCCTTGTGCAAAAAAACGGCCGCCCAGGGCCGGGGCGGGTTCCGGCCCTGGGCGGTGGGTCACCCCCATCCTATCGGAAGCGGGCGCAAATTGCAAGAGGGTTTCGGAAAATTCTGCCTCTTTTGCCTCAAAACAGGGGGGAAAACAGCCGGTAAATGCTCCGCAGCAGCCGCTGGAACAGGGAGAGGGTGCGGCTGTCGTCCAGGGTGATCTCCTGGCTGACCTCCAGGGTGAGGAGGAAGTCGTCCCGGACGGCAAACACCGCCGGGTCCCCGCACAGCCACACGCCGTTTTCAAACTGGAGGTAGAAGCTGCGGTAGTCCAGGTTGCAGCTGCCCACGGAGGCGTACAGGTCGTCGGCCACCACCGTCTTGCTGTGGAGGAAGCCGGGGGTGAACTCATAGATCCGCACCCCCGCCTCCAGCAGCACGGGGTAGTTGGACTGGGTGACGGCAAAGACCACCTTCTTGTCCGGAATGTGGGGGGTGAGGATGCGCACATCCACCCCCGACCGGGCGGCGGTGCACAGGGCGGCGGTGATGGTCTCGTCGATGACCAGGTAGGGGGTGGTGAGGTAGAGGTACCGCTTGGCCTTGGTGATCATCTGCAGATGGAGGTCGGCCCCCACGGTGTCGGTGGGGTCGGGGGTGTCGGCGTAGGGCACCACGATGCCGCCGGTGGTGTTCACCGGGGGCAGGGCCTTGGGCCGGAAGGGGGAGAAGTCGGTGTGGGGGTTCTGGTGGTTCCACATGGTGAGGAAGAAGACCGCCAGGCTCCACACCGCCTCCCCCCGGAGGCGGAGGGCATTGTCCTTCCAGTAGCCGAAGCGCTCCTTCCGGTCCACGTATTCGTCGGCCAGGTTCAGGCCGCTGACGAAGCCGGTGACCCCGTCGATGACGCAGATCTTCCGGTGGTCCCGGTTGTTCTGGTGGATGGACAGCAGGGGGCGGAAGGGCTGGAACTCCTGGCAGCGGATGCCCTTCTGGGCCAGCTGCTGGGGGTAGTCCGAAGGCAGGGTGGGGGCGGAGCCCACGCCGTCGTAGATCACTCGCACCTCCACCCCGGCGGCGGCCTTTTCCGTCAGAATGTCCAGCACGTCCGACCACATGGAGCCCTCGGCGATGATGAAGTACTCCAGGAAGATGTACTCCTTGGCCTGGGCCAGCTCCCGGAGAAAGACGGGGAAAAAGTCCGCCCCGGTGGGGTAGTAGGTGGTCTCTGTGTTGCGGTAGGCGGGGCACAGGGCGGCGTGCTCCAGGTACCAGGCCTGCTGCATGGCGTCCGCCCCGTAGTGGAGGAAGTCGGTGGTGGACAGCTGGGGCACCAGGTAGTGCTTCATGGCCCGGCGGGTCTCTGCCCGGCGGTAGTGGGGCTTGCGGCTGCCCCCTAGGATGATGTACATCACCCCGCCGATGAGGGGCACCAGGAGGATGGGGATGATCCAGGCGATCTTATAGGCCATCTTAAAGGTGAGGGTGGAGATGAACAGGCTCACCGCCAGGCTGACCCCCACGCAGATCCAGTAGAAGTAGACGAAGTACTGGGTGAACTGAACCAGCACCACCACATAGAGGGCAAACTGGGCCACAATGCTGGCGATGATCAGCGCCATCCGCTGGCGGTGGGGGGAGAGCACGCTGTGCACAGGTTGGGACATAGCAGGACTTCCTTTCGCGGGGACAGGGGGGGTTAGGAAACCACAACGACGTTGGCCTCCCCCAGCAGGTCCTTGAGTTCTTGGAGCAAGGGGGGCAGGAGGAGGCACTTGGCCCCCAGCCGGCGCTGGGTGTCCGCCAGGTAGAGCACCACCGTCTGCTGGCCGGGGAAGAGGACAAAGAGGTTGCGCACCCGGGTGAGGAGGGGATCGTCGCTCCGTTCAAAGCGCAGGTAGAGCTTGCCGGGGATGGCGGTGCGGGGGGTGGCAGGGGCCTGGGGCACCTGGTTCAGGGGGAACACCTGGTCGCACAGCACCTGGGGGGGCTTTTCATCCCGGAGGGAGAGTTTGCCCTCCACCAGAATGGGCACGTTGACCTGGAGGTAGCTGCCGCTCTCCTCCAGCGTCCGGGAGAAGGCCATGAGCTCCAGGGAGCCGGTGTCGTCCTCCAGGGTGACGTAGGCCATGAGGGTGTTGTTCCGGGTGGTCTTGGTCTTGGCGGCGGCCACCACCCCGGCCAGGACCACCTTTTGCCCGTCCTGGAACCGGGCGAGGCCGGCCTCCTGGGCCGCGTCCTCCAGCACCGAGGCGATGGGCACCGCCCCGTGGGCCTGGATGGTCTCCCGATAGGCGTCCATGGGGTGGCCGGAGAGGTAGAGGCCGGTGACGTCCTTCTCCATGGCCATCCGCTCCTGGGGGGGATACTCGGGAAGGTTGGGCAGGACCAGCTCCACCGGCTCCGGCTGGTCCTGGCCCAGGGAGAAGAGGTCGAACTGCCCCTCCAGGTTCTTCCGGCGGTTCCGGGCCAGGCTGTCCAGGAAGGGCTCGTAGGCGGCCATCAGCTGGGAGCGGAAGACCCCCATGGCGTCAAAGGCCCCGGCGCGGATGAGGCTTTCCACCACCCGCTTGTTCAGGTCCTCCCCCTGCAGGCGCTGGCAGAAGTCGGGGAAGGAGCGGAAGGGCCCGCCGGCCTGGCGCTGGGCCAGCACCGCGTTGGTGAAGCCCCGGCCCACCCCTTTCAGGGCGGCCAGGCCGAAGCGGATGTCCTGGCCGGCCACGGTGAAGTCGGGGCCGGACTGGTTGATGTCCGGGGGGAGCAGGCGGATGCCCAGGGCGCGGCACTCGGTGATGTACTCGGCGATCTTCCCCTGAGAGTCCAGCACCGAGGTGAGCAGGGCGGCCATGTATTCCCGGGGATAGTGGCACTTGAACCAGGCGGTCTGGTAGGCCACAATGGCGTAGCAGACGGCGTGGGCTTTGTTGAAGGCGTAGTTGGCGAAGTCGGTGATCTCGTCATAGATGCTCTCCGCCACGGCCTGGGGGATGCCGTTGGCGGTGCAGCCGGCGATGCTGCGTTCCGGGTCCCCGTGGAGGAAGGCCTCCCGCTCCCGCTGGATGTCCCCCAGCTTCTTCTTGGACATGGCCCGGCGGACCATGTCGGCCTGGCCCAGGGAGTAGCCGGCCAGGCGGCGGAAGATCTCGATGACCTGCTCCTGGTAGACGATGCAGCCGTAGGTGTTGGCCAGGATGGGCTCTAAGGAGGGGTGCTTGTAGGTGACCGACTCCGGGTTGTGCTTGGAGGTGATGAACCGGGGGATGGAGTCCATGGGCCCCGGCCGGTAGAGGGCGATGATGGCGGTGATGTCCTCAATGTCCTTGGGTTTGAGGCCCACGCACACCCCGGTCATCCCCGCCGATTCCATTTGGAACACCCCGCAGGTGCGGCCGTCGGAGAGCATCTGGAAGGTCTCCGGGTCGTCGTCGGGGATGTCTTTCAGGCGGAAGTCCGGGGTGTGGGCCCGGACCATCTGCTCCGCGTCGTCCAGCACCGTGAGGTTGCGCAGGGCCAGGAAGTCCATTTTCAGCAGGCCCAGCTCCTCCAGGGTGGTCATGGTGTACTGGGTGACCACGGCCTCGTCATTCTTGGCCAGGGGGACGTAGGTGTCCACGGGGTTGCGGGTGATGACCACCCCGGCGGCGTGGGTGGAGGCGTGGCGGGGCATCCCCTCCAGCCCTTTGGCGGTGTCGATGATTTTCTGGACGGTGGGGTTGCTCTCGTACATCTCCCGCAGGGGCTTGGACAGGGCCAGGGCGGACTGGAGGGTGATGTGCAGGGCGTTGGGCACCTGCTTGGCGATGGCGTCCACCTCGGCGTAGGGGACGTTCAGGGCCCGGCCCACGTCTCGGATGGCCCCTTTGGCGGCCATGGTGCCGAAGGTGACGATCTGGGCCACATGGTCGGCGCCGTACTTGCGGCAGACGTAGTCAATGACCTCCTGCCGGCGTCGGATACAGAAGTCGATGTCGATATCGGGCATGGTGACCCGCTCCGGGTTGAGGAAACGCTCGAAGTAGAGGCCGTACTTGGTGGGGTCCACATCGGTGATGTGGAGGCAGTAGGACACCATGCTGCCGGCGGCGGAGCCGCGGCCGGGGCCCACGGGGATATTGTGCCGCTTGGCGTAGCCGATGAAGTCGGAGACAATGAGGAAGTAGTCCACGAAGCCCATCTTGCGGATCATGTCCATCTCATAGGAGAGCTGCTTCCGGTAGTCCTCCGGGGCGTCGGGATAGCGCTGGGAAAAGCCGTCCAGGCACAGCTTTTCAAAATAGGCGTCTCCGTCGGTCCAGCCCTCGGGCAGCTTGAACTCGGGCAGGTGGTAGGTACCGAACTGGAACTCCACGTTGCAGAGGTCGGCGATCTTCTGGGTGTTCTCCAGGGCCTCCGGGCAGCTCTGGAAGAGCTGGGCCATCTCGTCCTCGCTCTTCACATAGAACTCCTCGGTCTCGAACTTCATCCGGCCCGGCTCGTCCACCGTCTTGCCCATTTGGATGCACATGAGCACATCCTGGGTCCGGGCGTCCTCCCGGGTCAGGTAGTGGGCGTCGTTGGTGGCCACCAGAGGGATGCCCGTCTCCTCGTGGAGGCGCAGCAGGCCCTGGATGATGGCCGGGTCTTCGGGCAGGCTGTGGTCCTGGAGCTCAAGGTAGTAGCCGTCAGGACCAAAGAGGTCCCGCATGGCCAGGGCCTCCTTCTTGGCGTCCTCATACTGGCCGTTGCGGAGCAGCCGGGGCAGCTCACCCGCCAGGCAGGCGGAGAGGGCGATGAGTCCGCCGGCATGCTGCCGCAGCAGCTCCTTGTCGATGCGGGGCTTGATGTAAAAGCCCTCGGTGAAGCTGCGGGAGACCATGTGGCACAGGTTACGGTAGCCCTCCTCGTTCCGGCAGAGCAGGATGAGGTGGCGGGGAGAGGAGTCGAACTCATGCTCCTTCTGGAACCGGGTCCGGGGCGCCACATAGACCTCGCAGCCGATGATGGGCTTGACCCCCTCGGCCTTGCAGGCCTTGTAGAAGTCCACCGCCCCGTACATGACGCCGTGGTCGGTGATGGCCACGGCGTTCTGCCCCAGCTCCTTCACCCGCTTCACCAGCCCCGGGATGCGGCAGCAGCCGTCCAGAAGACTGAACTCGGTATGGACATGCAGATGGACGAAGGACATAGGGGGCCTCCTTAATTCAATGGTATCAATGGGATGAATGGTCTTGGACACGCGCCCGGAGCTCCCGCTCCACTTCCGGCAGCAGGGCCGTCAGGGTCCGCCACTGCCAGAGAGAAAAAAGCGGTAGCCAGACATAGCACAGGGTGCGGGGCGAGAAGCCGTCGGCCCAGATGAGCAGGGCCAGTGCCAGCCAGAAGATGCCGTGGAGAAGAAAAAAGCCAGCCGGCAATCGCACGGTCATTTCGATCCGTGTTCCGTCTTCCACTGCCATCAGAGCGGCGTCCACCTGGACATGGCCGCCGATGGGACCGGTCCGAACGAGGCGCAGTCCATCCAGCCGAACCCGGGCAAACCAGGTATTCCGGGCGGTCCACCGGTCCAGTCGGGACCAGGGCCGGGCGCCGCGGCACAAGGCTTCTTCTGTCTCCCGGGGTGTGAGCGCCGTTTCCAATACGCACCGGCGGACCATACTCACCCCTCCCCTGCCAGCTCCATGAGCTTGCGGAGCCGGTGGTTGAGGCAGGATTTCGTCACCGGCGGATTGCTGAGGGCGGCCAGCTGGGAGAGGGTGAGCTCCGGGTGGCTGAGGCGCAGCTCCGCCGTGGCCCGGAGCTTGTCCGGCAGGGAGTCCAGCCCGCGGCTCCGGGCGTACCGCTCGATGGCCTCCACCTGCTCCAGGGCGGCATCCACCGCCTTGTCCAGGTTGGCCGAATCGCAGTTCACCCGGCGGTTGACGCTCCCCCGCAGGTGCTTTTCCAGCTTGGCGTTCATGATCTCCATGGCCGACACCGGCGCCCCCAGGGCGGTGAGGAAGTCGGCAATGGTCTCGCTGGGTTTGAAATAGGTGATGTAATTGGATTTCCGAGTGGTCTGCTTGGGCTCAAAGCCTGCCTCCCGCAGCAGCGCCGCTAGCTCCCGGCTCACGTTGAAGTGGGTGGTGCACAGCTCCAGGTGGTAGCTCTTGGCCGGGTCGCTCACCGAGCCCCCCGCCAGAAAGGCTCCCCGCAGGAAGGCGGACCGGCAGTGGTCCTCCTCCACCATGGCGAAATTGATGTGGTGGGCCAGAGAGGCCTCCGGCTCGTAGCCGAAGGCCTCCCGGACGGCGGTGAGCTTGGCGGGGTCGTTGAGGTGGAAGGTCTGCTTCCCCGCCGCCGACGCCGTCACGGTGTCGAATTCCACCCGAAAGGCCCGGCGGAAGAGCTCCGGCAGGCGCTTGGCAAAGGCGGGTGAGGCGGTGACCACCTTGACCTCCTCCCGGGTGAAGCTGCGGCAGAAGAGCAGGGCGCCGTAGGCCTCCGCCCGGGCGCAGCAACGCCGGGAGAGCTCCCCCCGGCACAGCTCTGTTTTGACTTGGTTGGAAAAGGACATAGGCGCTCCTTTTTCTCTTTCTATGATGGGTTTCAGCCCGGTCACTCCTCCAGACGGAACGGGGTCTCCTCGGCGCCCAGCTCGTGGGCGATGCGGATGGACCGCTCGGCCAGCAGCTCCATGACGGCAGCCGACAGCCGGGCCACCGAGTGGCGGGCGTAATCGGAGGTCTCGGAGGCCAGTGGCCGCTCCACCAGCTCCACCCCCAGGGCTTCTACCCGGTCCCGGTCGATGACGATGGGGGCGGCGTCCTCCTCCCGGTAGCGCTCCACCAGGCCGGGCCGCACCTGGGCGGAGTTGGCCAGGCACAGGTCCACCAGCCCCGGTCCGCCCCCGTGGGACAGGAGGGCCGCCACGTGGTCGGCCACGGTGTAGCCCTCGGTCTCCCCGTCCTGGGTCATAATGTTGCAGATATAGACCTTCAGGGCATCGGAGTCGCGGATGGCCTCCCCCACCCCGTCCACCAGCAGGTTGGGAATGACGCTGGTGTAGAGGCTCCCCGGCCCCAGCAAAATGAGGTCGGCCTCCCGGATGGCCCGGAGCGTCTCGGGAAGCGCCGGTGGCCGCTCCGGCAGCAGCCGCACCCGCACGATGCGGCAGTCCTGCTCCTTCTTGAAGGCGCAGATCTTGGACTCCCCCACCACGCTCTTCCCGTTTTCAAAGGTGGCCTCCAGCTGCACGTTCTCATTGGTCACCGGCAGCACCCGGCCCGTGATGGCCAGGACCTCGCTCATCCGGGCCACCGCCTGATCAAAGGACCCGGTGATTCCGTTGAGGGCCGCCAGGATCAGGTTGCCGAAGGACTGGCCGGTGAGGCTCCCCGACCCGCCGGGAAAGCGGTAGGTCAAAAGCTGGTTCATGATGGGCTCGGCGTTGGCCAGGGCCTCCATGCAGTGGCGGATATCCCCCGGCGGCGGCATGCCCAGGTCCTGCCGGAGCATGCCGGAGCCGCCGCCGTCGTCGGCCACGGTGACGATGGCGGTCAGGTTGCGGGTATACTGCTTCAGACCACGGAGCATGGTGGAAAGGCCCGTGCCGCCGCCGATGGCGGCGATCTTGGGCCCGTGCTCCCAGCGCTGGTCGCTGCGGCTGTACTGCTCGCTCATACTTTAGTCCCTCGTCATGTCACGGTGGCTCTCAGAGGCGTTGTACCCCTTCTGCCGGATGAAATCGGCCAGGGCCCGGGTCACCGCCACCGACCGGTGGTGTCCGCCGGTGCAGCCCACGGCAATGACCAGGGCCGTCTTGCCCTCCTCCACGTAGAGAGGCAACAGGAAGCTCAGCAGGCTCTCCAGATGGGCCATCAGGTCCCGGGTCTGCTGGTAGCCGAATACAAAATCCCGCACCCCGGCATCCAGCCCCGTCTGGTGCCGGAGCTCAGCGATATAGTAAGGGTTGGGCAGACACCGCACGTCGAAGACCAGGTCTGCCTCCAGGGGAATGCCGTTTTTGAAGCCGAAGGAGATCACCGACACGCTCATGGCCGGCTTGCCGTCCCCCTCGCCGAAGAGGCGGAGCATCTCCCCCCGCAGCTTGGCGGTGGAGAGGGCCGAGGTGTCCAGGATATACTCCGAGCGCTTCCGCACCGGCTCCAGGGCCGACCGCTCCAGGGCCACCGCCTCCTCCAGGGAGCGGCCCGCCTTGGCCAGGGGATGGCTCCGCCGGGTCTCCTTGTACCGCTTGATGATGGTCTCCAGGCTGGCCTCCACAAAGAGGATCTTGTAGTCACAGCCCATATCCCGGAGCTGGTCCAGGGCGTCAAAGAGGGCGTCAAAAGTCTGGCCGCCCCGGATGTCGGTGACCAGGGCCACCTTGTCGTAGCGCCCCTGGCCCGCCATGCACAGCTCGGCAAACTTGGGGATGAGGGCGGCGGGCAGATTGTCCACCACATAGTAGCCCATGTCCTCCAGAAAGGAGGCGGACTTGCTCTTTCCGGCCCCGGAGAGGCCGGAGATCAGGATGAATCTCATGGTGCTCACCTCGCGGACAACTTACACGCCCAGGGTGCGCACTTCCAGCTCCAGCTCCACGCCGGTCTCCCTGAGCACGGTCTCCCGCACCTGGTCGGCCAGGGTGAGCACGTCCGAGCACGTGGCGTTCCCCAGGTTGACGATGAAGCCGGCGTGCTTTGTAGAGACCTGAGCACCGCCCACGGTGCGGCCCTTGAGCTTGCACTCATCGATGAGGGAGGCGGCAAAATAACCCTTGGGACGTTTGAAGACGCTGCCGGCACTGGGCAGGTCCAGAGGCTGCTTGTGGCGGCGGCGGTTACCGAAGTCGTCCATCAGGGCCTTGATGTCCCCGCTGTCCCCCGGCTTGAGCTCCATCTCCGCCGAGAGAATGAGGCGGCTCTCGTCCTGGAAGGCGCTGTGGCGGTAGGAGAAGTCCAGATCGTCCCCCGCCACGGTCTCCTCCTGGCCCTCGGCAGTGAGGCAGCGCACGGAGCGGACCACCGCCTTCATCTCTCCGTCGTAGGCGCCGGCGTTCATGGTGACGGCGCCGCCCACCGAGCCGGGAATGCCGTGGGCGAACTCCAGGCCGGAGAGGCCCTTGTCCATGGCGAAGCTGGACAGCCGGGAGAGGAGCACACCGCTGCCGGCGGTGATGATGTTGTCGTGGTGCTCCAGACTGCCCAGGCCGTCCACCGCCTTGATGATAAAGCCCTCGTAGCCCTGGTCGGACACCAGCAGGTCACTGCCGTTGCCCATATAGAAGGGGTGGATGTCGTGCTGCAGGGCGGCGCGCACCGCCTTCTTGGCATCCTCCTCGGTCCGGGGCAGGGCCATGAGCCGCACCGGTCCGCCGATGCGGAAGGTGGTGTGGCGGCTCATGGGCTCCTCCGCCCGCAGCTCCAGGTCGGGGCAGGTCCGGGACAGCTCCCGGAACAAAGACGCATATCGGTCCATACTCTCTTTTCCTCCTATTATCCATATCAGACGCCGGCGGCCGCGCCGCCCGGCGGTATGCTCGATCATCGGGGCGGCTTCAATGGCCGTATGCCCCCAACAGGAACATTATAACAGAACCGGGCCTGAATTAGAATAGTCCCGGCGAAAAAGCCCTTCTCAGCCCGGCCCGAAGAGCTTCTCAAACTCCTCCCGACTGCCCCGGAACACGTTGAGGTCGATGCGCTCCTCTCCCCCGCTGTACCCCTCCAGCAGGGCGCCGTGGGAGTACTGCCAAAAGGTCCAGGGCTTCCAGAAGGGGGCTACCACCGGGCTGGAGAACCAGAAGAGGTAGTCCTCATAGCCCTCCTTTAAATAGAGGTCGTAGGAGCGGTAGGTCACATAGAGGATGGGCTTCACCCCGTAGTGCTCCTCCAGCCGCTCCAGCAGGGGGTCCAGCACAGCCTTCACATGGTCCTTGTCCGGCGGATTTTTGAGATTGTCGCCATAGAACTCGATGTCTACCACCGGCGGCAGTGCCCCCGGGGTGACGGGGACGGCGGAGATGAAATTGTCGGCCTGGGTCTCGCCGGGGCTGTCATAGCTGAAGAAGTGGTAGGCTCCCACCCGGACCCCGGCGGCCTGGGCCGCGGCCCAGTTCTGGGCAAAGCGCACATCCTGGAGGGAGCTGCCCTCGGTGGCCTTCAAAAAGGCAAAATCCACCCCCTGGGCCGCCAGAGCGGTCCAGTCCACCTCCCCCTGGTACACCGAGGCGTCCACCCCAAAGACCTCCCACTGGTTTGGGTCGGCCTCCTGGGAGAAGAGGATCAGCCCCCGCCAGCGGCAGAATTGAAAGGCCGCGTAGGCCAGCAGGACCAGCACGGCCCCCAGCACCACCAGCCGAAACAACAAACGCAGAATGCGGATGAGGAACTTCACAAAAAATCACCATGATATATGATACGGCACTTTCGGTAGAAAGGCAACCGTCTTTTCTCCGGCGGAACAACAGAAGACAGAAAAACAGCCGGACCGCCTTTCGGCGATCCGGCTGTGATCCGGTTTCCGTTATTCCAGAGCGGTGTAGCCCATGAGGTACTCGTCCACCTCCCGGGCGGCCTCCCGGCCCTCCCGGATGGCCCACACCACCAGGGACTGGCCCCGGTGCATGTCGCCGGCGGTGAACACCTTCCGGTCCCCGCCGCAGGCGGCGTAGTGACCTTCCTCAGTCTTTACGCAGGAGCGGGGGGTGCGCTCCAGACCAAAGGCCTCGGGCACGTAGTCCTCCGGCCCCAGGAAGCCGGCGGCGATGAGGAGGAGCTGACAGGGCAACTTCCCCTCGGTGCCGGGCACCGGCTTGAGCTTCTCATCCAACTGCACCGTCTCCACGGCGGTGAGATGGCCCGCCTCGTCCCGGACCAGACCGGTGAGGGTGGTCTGGAAGATGCGGGGGTCGTGGCCGAAGACGGCAGCGGCCTCCTGCTGGCCGTAGTCGGTCTTGCACACCTTGGGCCACTCCGGCCAGGGACAGGAGTCCGTCCGGTGGTCGGGGGCTTTGGGCATCATCTCCAGCTGGGTGACGCTCTTGCAGCCCTGCCGCAGGGCGGTGCCCACGCAGTCGTTGCCGGTGTCGCCGCCACCCACGATGACCACGTCCAGTCCCTTGGCGGAGACGGTGGTGGCGGTCGGGTCGCCGGCCAGAAGGGCCATGGTGGCCGCCTTCAGGTAGTCCACGGCAAAGAAGACGCTCTCCCCCTCCCGGCCCGGCACCGCCAGGTCCCGGGGGTGGG
>CAUBHZ010000028.1 GCA_958435885.1 uncultured Intestinimonas sp.
CGCGGTATGCGGTCCGGGGCAGTTTTTCTTCCGTTCAGCCCTGGGAGAGCTTCAGCCCGTGGAGGACGATGAGGTCGTCCAGGGCCATGAAGGTGACGCCGTCCACGGCCTGGGCCGGAGCCACCAGGCCCACGGTGACGTTCCCCCGGGCGGCCTGCTGGGCGCCGATGGTGAAGCGGTAGACCTCGGCGCCGTCCAGGGAGACGGCCACCTGGTTGGTGTAGGCCTCCCAGGCCACCTCACAGCCCAGGGCCTCGGCCACAGCCCGCACCGGCACCATCAGCCGTCCGTTCTCCACCTTGGCGGCGGAGGCACCCTCCAGGGTCAGCTTCTCGCCGTTGACGGTCACCTCCAGCCCGTTGGCGGCCACCCAGCCGCCGTAGGCCGAGGGGAAGACCAGGACCTTCTCCGGCGCGGCCTGGGCGGGGATGCTCATGGTGGCCGCGCTGTACCAGGAGAGCAGGCGGGTGCCGGGCACGATGTCGGCGGCGCCGACGGTCTCCTTCTCCCAGCCGGGAGCGGCCAGGTACTGGGTATCGGCGCTCAGATGGAGGATCACATCACCGGTAACGTACACGTCTACGCCGTTCTCGGTCTGGGTGACCGTCTCCACCTCGGCGTAGGTGGGCACGCTGAAGTCGGCGGGGACGCCGCACAGGAGCACCTGGGCGGTGCTGACAGGGGGCAGGCTCTTGGTCATGTCCGGACCCACCCAGGCGTAGAGGGTCTCCCCCGCCCTGATGTCGGCAAAGGTTTTCGCCTCTCCGGTAACGGCGTCCAGGATGACGGTGTCCTCCGTCACATTGACCACGATCTTCTGGTAGGGGTCGCTCTCATTGCCGTTCTCCAGGGTGAGGCTCATCTCCCCCAGCTCAACCGCCGCCCCCCACACCCGGACGGGGAAGCTCTCCCCCCGCTGGACCAGCTCGTAGGTCAGCGTGCCGGCGGTCCCTCCGGTGCCCACGGGCTCCACCGCCAGGGCGGGAACGGTCAGAGAGAGGGTCAGCACCGCTGCCAGCGCGGCGGTCAAGATCTTCTTGTGCTTCATGGTGAAAGATCCTCCTTCTTCAGTGGTTCTGCCTGTTTGGACGACGGGCGGGGAAAATGGTTCCCCGCCCGTCCTTTTTTCGTCTTATTCCTCGGTCACCGGGGTGAGGATGCCGATGTAGTCCAGCATCCGATAGAGCATGACGGCGGCCTCCTCCCGGGTGGTGGGGGCGGCCGGGTCCAGCTCCTCCAGCGGCACCGCCAGGAAGTCCAGCGCCTGCGCCGTCACCACATAGGGCCGGGCCCAGGCGTCATAGGCCTGCACCGCCCCGTCGGCCAGCTCCTCCTCTGTCACCTGATTGAGGCGGCTCTCAATGGAGAGGTCGGAGCGCTCCCCCATCCGGGCCAGGATGGTCAGGAACTGCTGGTGGTCCACCGGGTCGTCCGCCCGGAACTCCCCATTCCCGTTACCCTGGATGAGGCCCAGATTGTAGGCGATGTCCACGGCAGCGGCATACCAGTCCTCCCGGTCCACATCGGTGAAGGGGGCGGTGCCCTGGCTCTGCCAGCACCAGTAGCCCATGGCCTGGACCATCATGGACACCAGCTCGCCACGGGTGAGCTGGTCCTGGGGCTCAAAGCTGCCGGTCTCGTTGCCCAGGAGGACCCCCAGGGAGGCCAGGGTGTTGATCTCATCGCCGTAGGGGGAGCCGGCCACGTCGTCAAACCAGCGGGAGACATAGTCCACGCCCCAGGCCTTGGCCACCTCCGCCGGGGTGACCGCCTTGCCGTTCAGGGTCATGGGGGTGTTGGGGGCGATGGCGGAGAGGAGCTCGGCAAAGGCGGGGGCATAGTCCTCGCTCACCGCATCCTCCCGGTGGACGTACCAGGTCTGTCCGGCCAGCTGGAGGACCAGCACGTCCTCGGAGGCCTGCTCCTCGGCGGTACCACACAGCAGGCGGGCCACCTCATCAGCCAGGTTGGCGTCCACCACCAGGTGGGGCAGCACGCCGGAGCGGTCCGGGGTCACATAGTCGGGGGAGTAGTAACGGTTGGTGGTGATCTTGAAGGCGGAGCCGTCGGGCTGCTCAAAGACGTTCTGGGCGATGCCCTTGCCGAAGGTGCGGGTGCCGATGATGAGCCCATAGTGATAGTCCCGCATGGCGGCGGCGAAGAGCTCGGCGGCGCTGGCGGAGTTGCCGTCCACCAGGACCACCAGGGGCTCCTGGATAAGGCCAGGGATCTCCACCGGGAAGGGGTTGGGCCGCCACACCGACAGGTTGCCCTGACGGTCTACCACATAGGCCACGTCGTAGTTGCCCAGCACGTGGCCCACCGCTTCGATCACGGCGGCGGCAGAGCCGCCGGGATTGCCCCGCAGGTCCACCACCCAGCGGTCGGCGGCCTCGTCCTCGGCGGTGATGTACTCCTCAAAGTAGGACCCGCTGGTCTCGCCGAAGCTGCTGCAGCTCAGCCAGCCGATGTGGTCGTCCACCACCTGGCCGGTGACGGTGGGGAAGACCACCGGCTCCCGGGTCATGGTGAGCTCCAGCTCCTGGCCGTCCCGGAGGATGGTGATGGTGACTTTCGTTCCCGCCTCACCGGTGATGAGGGCGGCCAGGGCGTCGGGAGAGCCGGCGTCCCGGATGGTGGTGCCGCCGGCGGCCACAATGAGGTCGCCGGTCTTCAGTCCGGCCTCCTGGCTGGGGGAGTCGGGGGCCACACTGCTGACCAGCAGGCCGTCAGCCGTCTTTTCCACCATCACGCCGATGCCCACCACATTGGTGCCTTCCATACCGCTCTGGAAGTCGGCGTACTCCTCCGCCGTCATATAGTAGGTGTAGGGGTCGCCCAGGGCGGCGGTGATCTCCTCGATGGTGGGTAGGGCCAGGATCTCCTCCGGGATCTCGTCGATGTAGTTCTCCCGCAGCAGGTCCCGGGCCTCGTCCACGGTGATGGCGCCGGCCATGGGGCTCAGCGCCAGGGTCAGCGTCAGCCCCAGGGCCGCCGCGCGTACAGGCAGTTTCGTTCTCATGGGTCAAGTTCTCCTTTGCCGTATCAGGTCATTCCATTGTATCACCACGGTTTTAGGCTGTCCACCTTCTGTTGGTTACAAAACAGAGACGGAGCCGCCTCCATTCTCAGCCGTCCAGCCGCGCCTCCAGGGCCTTGCGCACCGTCCGCAGCACCTTGAGGCGGGCATACTTCTTGTCGTTGCCCTCCACGATGATCCAGGGGGCGTACTCGGTGGAGGTCCTCTGGAGCATCTCGTCCACCGCCTTCTCATACTCCGGCCACTTCTCCCGGTTGCGCCAGTCCTCGTCGGTGATCTTGTAGCGCTTTTCCGGCGTGTTCTCCCGGTCCCGGAACCGGCGCAGCTGCTCGTCGGGGTCGATGTGGAGCCAGAACTTCAGCACCACCGCTCCCCAGCGGGTGAGGCTGCGCTCGAACTCGTTGATCTCGTCGTAGGCCATGCTCCACCGGGCCTCCGGGGTGAGGTTTTCCAGCCGCTCCACCATGACCCGGCCGTACCAGGTCCGGTCAAAGAGGACGATGTGGCCGTCCTTGGGCAGCTGCCGCCAGAACCGCCACAGGTAGTGCCGGTCCAGCTCATCCTTGGTGGGGGCGGCGATGGGCACCACGTCGAAGCCCCGGGGGTCCAGGGCCCAGGAGAGGCGGCGGATGGCGCCCCCCTTGCCGGCGGCGTCCCAGCCCTCAAAGCCGATGACCACCGGCACCTTCTCCCGGTAGAGGCGGCTGTGGAGCTTGGCCAGGCGCTTTTTCTCCTTTTTGAGGGCGGCGTCGTAGTCGTTTTCCGCGACCCGGGGACTCAGGTCCACCTGACCCAGCCGCGGCATCTCCAGCAGAGGCCAGGGGGCACGCTCCGCCGGAGCCGGCCTGGGCACGCCGTGGGCCAGGGCGTCGTCCAGGGCCGCCTTCACCGTCCGCAGCACCTCCAGGGGACCGCTCCCCTTCTCCTCGTTCCACACCACGTGCCAGGGGGCGTGGGGGGTGCTGGTGGCCTGGAGGAGGAGGTCCAGCTTCTCCTTGCGGCGCACATAGTCCCGGTTCTGCCGCCAGTCCCGGTCGGTGACCCGCCAGGCGGTGTCGTCGTCCCCCGCCAGCTTCTCCAGCCGCCGGCGCTGCTCGGCCTGGCCGATGTGGAGGAAGAATTTAAGGACCAGGTAGCCGTCGTCGCACAGCTGCCGCTCAAAGATGTTGAGCTCCTCCACCAGCTGGGCCGTCTCTTTGGGCTCCTCCTCCATCCGCTCCAGGGCCCGGCCGAACCAGCTCCGCTCCAGCACCGCGATTTGCCCCTTGGCGGGCAGCCCCTTCCAGAAGGGCCACAGCAGAGGGCGGCGCTTCTCCTCATCGGTGGCCGGACCGAAGGTGAGCACCTGGTAATTCCGGGGGTCCAGCCGGGCGATGGTCCGGGCGATGACCTCCCCCTTCCCGGCGGCGCTCCAGCCCTCAAAGACCAGCACAACCGGAATGCCCGCCTCCTTCAGCGGCTGCTGGAGGACCTCCAGGGACCGCTCCAGCTCCCTGCGCTCCTCTTTCCAGGTCTTGCGCTCATCCTTGGTATGTGTCCGGCCTTCCTCGTTTTCCAGCATGGTTCTCCCATCCTTTCGCCCATGTGGGCCTCTTGTACCCAAGGCCCATTTTTGTTATAATATGAGGTTGAAATCTATCTTGGTTAGGAGTTTTATCATGTCTTCCCCCCGGGAAAAAGCAAAGTCCCTTCTGTACACCTACGGCATCATCCTGCTGGGCTCCGCCATTTTGTCCTTCGGGCTCTACAACATCCATGAGCGGACCCAGGTCACCGAGGGCGGCGTGCTGGGCATGACCCTCTTCCTCCAGCACTGGCTGGGGCTCTCCCCCGCCATCACCAGCCCCGTCATGGACATCGCCTGCTACCTGCTGGCCTGGCGCTTTCTGGGCAATTCCTTTGCCCGCTACGCCGTCACCGCCAGCCTGGCCTTCGCCGTGTTCCACGGCCTGTGGGAGCAGTTCCCGCCCCTTCTCCCCGATCTGAGTGCCTGGCCGGTGGCCGCCGCCATCCTGGGTGCGGCCTTTGTAGGCATCGGCGTGGGACTGGTGGTCCGCATCGGCGGCGCCTGCGGCGGAGACGACGCCCTGGCCCTCACCATCTCCCACCTCTCCAGGTGGCCCATCTCCCGGTGCTACCCCATCACCGACCTCACCGTGCTGGCCCTCTCTCTGAGCTATATCCCCTTCACCCGCATCCTATACTCCCTCATCACCGTCACCCTCTCCTCCTTCCTCATCGGATGGGTGCAGAATGTCGGACGCCCACCGGAGAACGGGCAGGAGCCGGAGACCCAGGCGGCACAGTGATTTGTATCCTTCTTACGCCAACGGGCGCACCATAGAAATGGTGCGCCCGTTTTTTTCTTTCGGGGCGGCGGAGCTTCAGCGGTCCCACTTCTGGATGAGGGCCATGAGCTCCTTCTCGAACTGGGCCAGGTCCTTGTTGGTGCCGCCCTTGTTGTGGCGGATGGCCTCCATGAGGTCCTGACCAGCGGCCTCCAGCTTCCGGTAGGCGGGGGAGCCGGACGCCGACACCGGCTTGGGGGGCAGGGGCACACCGGCGGAGAGCATCCGGTCGGCAGCCAGATCGTAGACCTCCTCATACTCGGCGGCGTGGGCGGAAAGCCCGGCGTCCCGCAGCTTCTGGGCAAAGATCTCGGTGACCGACGCCTCGCCGTGGACCACGAAGATGTGCCGGGGCTTGGGGGCGTAGTGCTTGGCCCAGGCCAGGAGGTGGTCCCGGTCGGCGTGGGAGGAGAGGCCCTTAAAGTTGACGATGCGGGCGTTGACGGCGATCTCCTCTCCGAAGAGCTTCACCGACTTGGCCCCCTCCAGGAGGGCCCGGCCCAGGCTGCCCTCGGCCTGGTAGCCCACGAAGACCACCACGCACTCCTTCCGCCACAGGTTGTGCTTGAGGTGGTGGCGGATGCGTCCGGCGTCACACATGCCGGAGGCCGAGATGATGACCTTGGAGCTGGTGTCCAGGTTGAGGGCCTTGGACTCCTCGCTGGTCTCGGTGAGGGTGAGGCCGGGGAACTGGAAGAGGGCGCCCCCCTTCAATGCCTCGATGGCGTCCTCGTCCAGGTAGCCGTGGAGGTTGCCCGAGTAGATGCGGGTGGCCTCGTTGGCCAGGGGGGAGTCCACGCACACCCGGAAGTCGGGGTGGGACTTCACCATGCCCTCCTCCTTCATCTCACGCATGAAATACAAGAGCTCCTGGGTGCGGCCCACGGCGAAGGAGGGGATGACCACGTTGCCCCCCTTTTCAAAGGTCTCGTCAATGATCTGGGCCAGGGCCTCGGTATAGCTCTCCGGCGGCTCGTGGAGCCGGTCGCCGTAGGTGCTCTCCATGACCACATAGTCGGCCTCGTCGATGTACTGGGGATCCCGGATGATGGGCTGGTCCACGTTGCCCAGGTCGCCGGAGAAGACGATCTTCCGGGTAACCCCCTCCTCGGTGAGCCACAGCTCGGCGCAGGCCGAGCCCAGCAGGTGGCCGGCGTCGGTGAACCGGAGCCGCACCCCCTCGAAGAGCTCCACCATCTCCCCGTACTCATAGGTCTCCACCAGGCCCATGGCGTTTTCCGCGTCGGCGATGGTGTAGAGGGGCTCCACCGGCGCCCGGCCGGCCCGGCGGCCCTTCTGGTTCTGCCACTGGGCGTCCGACTCCTGGATGTGGGCCGAGTCCCGCAGCATGATGGACATGAGCTGCCCGGTGAGGCGGGTGGTGACGATCCTGCCGTGGAAGCCCTGCTTCACCAGCAGCGGGATGCGGCCGGTGTGGTCGATGTGGGCGTGGGTGACGATGACACAGTCGATATAGCCGGGGGCGAAGTCCAACACCCGGTTGTCCCGCTCGTCCCGCCCCTGCTGGAGGCCGCAGTCGATGAGGATGCGCTTTCCGTTGACCTCCACACAGTGGCAGCTCCCGGTGACGGCCTTGGCCGCGCCGAAAAATGTGAGCTTCATGGGGCACCTCCTTTGTTTCTTTGGTCACCTCCATTCTACCCCCTGGCCGCCCCCCTGTAAAGGCATCCCAGAAAGTTTACATTTTGTCCCCGGACGCAGAAGGACCCGCCGGTGAAAACCGGCGGGTCCTTTTTTCCTTTACTCAGACAGGCCCAGGTAGAACCGGGCGCCGGGTTCTCCGGCAAAGACGATCCAGCCGCCCTCCGGCAGCACGGCGGAGGTGTCCCCGAAGGCCACAGAGCTGGCCGTCACGGCGCCGTTGGCGTCATAGACGGTGAAGCCGCCTGCCTCCGACAGGGTGACGGAGAGGGTCTTCCCCGCCAGGTCCCCCACGTGGAACCACCGGGCATAGCCGTCCTCCAGGATGGTGCAATAGGCGCCTGCTCCGGCGTAGAGGTTCCCAAGACCGGAGGCCGGGGCACAGAGGTAGTCCCCCGCCTTCAGGTACTCCCTGCCGTCCACGGTGACCATCTGATAGTCGGCGCCGTTGCGGCTGCCGGTGCCGGGGAGCTGGACGTACTGCCGGGCCAGGGTCTCGTCCACGATGCGCTCAAAGCCGGCCGCATAGCCGGGGGTCTCCGGCATGGAGGCCACGGCGGCGAAGGGTCCGGACAGGTAGACCTGGGAGGTGTACTTCTCATTGAGGATGAGGTAGAGCTCCGACCCCCGGGCGGCCCAGGCGTCCAGGGCGGCCTGGCTGGCCTCGGCGTTGGGCTCCAGCTTCTCCAGGGCGTAGTTGGCGGTGCCGGAGACGGTGAGGCCGGGCACGGCGGCATAGCCCTCCTGATAGAGGTAGGTCCGGCCGTTGTCCCCGGTGACGAACTTCAGGATGAAGCTGCCCGTCTCATCCAGGAAGGTGCCGTCGTCCCGGTAGGTGAAGGTCTGCACCGTCCCGCCCAGGGCGGCGGCGTTGGTCAGGGTCATGGTCTCGTCGTCGGGGAAGGCCACGGTGGCCACCATGCCCAGGGAGACATAGGTTCCGGCGTTGGCCTTCAGCGCCCCGGGGATGGACGCAGGCTGGGCATCGGGGAGGGCGGGCAGGTTCTCGTCCACCGTCACCCCCTCCTCGGCCAGGGCATCGATGAGGATGCGCTCCCCCGCCAGCTGGTCATAGGTGCTCACGCCGCCGGAGGAGAGGACGGCCACAGCCTTCTCCTCCTCCGGGAGGACGATGAGGGAGGCGTGGTAGCGCAGGGTGTCGCCCCCCTTCACCAGGGCGGTGACCCCGCTCTGGTTGAAGGGGTACTGGTGGACGTTGTCCCAGCCCAGGCCGTAGGCCAGGGTGTCGTTCTCGCTGTCCTCCGGCCACAGGCCCTTCACCGCCCAGTCGGTGTTCATGAGGTCCAGCCACTCCTGGCTCAGCAGATCGGTGCCGCACAGGAGACCGCCGAAGGAGGCCAGGTCGGCGGCGGTGGCGTAGAGGCCGCCGGTGCCCACAATGCCGATGGTGTCCTGGGACAGGGCCCGGGTGTCCTCGGCGGAGGCGTAGGTCCTGGCCAGACGGCCGGTGTCAAAGTCGTCCCCGGGGGCGTAGGTATCGGTGAGGCCCGCCGGGTCCAGGATGGCGGCGTGGAGGTAGTCCATAAAATCCATGCCGCTCACCGCCTCCACCACCAGCTGGGCCAGGGTGTAGCCGTCGTTGGAGTAGACGCAGTAGGCCCCGGGGTCGGCCTTGAGCCGCTGGGTGGACAGCCGCTCCAGCAGGTCGTCGGCGGCGCTCTCGTCGGTGTCATTAAAGAGGAAGGCGTCCCGGGTGGTGTCCCCCATGAGGCCGGAGGAGTGGTCCAGCAGCATGCGGACGGTGATGTCCTTGTACCGCTCGTCGGCCATGGTGAAGCCGGGCAGATACTTGGTCACCGGGTCCTCCAGCTTGAGCTTGCCGTCCTGGGCCAGGGTGAGGACGGCGGCGGCGGTATAGGTCTTGGACACCGAGCCGATGCCGTAGAGGATGTCCTCGGTGAGGGCCCGGTTCTCTGTCTTGGAGTAGACCCCCCAGCCCCCCTGGGCGGTGATGGCGCCCTCCTCCCACAGGGCGTAGCGCACCGAGGTGGCTCCGCCGTACTGGGCTGCCAGCTCGATGGCGTGGAGGGCCTTCTCCTCAAAGGTCTCCCCCGCCGCTCCGGTCTCCTGGGCGGCCTGGGCGGGCAGGGCCAGGGCGGGCACCAGGATGAGGCCCGCCAGGGTGCCGCTGAGCATCCGTTTCCATTCCATGTTCCTTCCTCCTTCTGTCCGTTTATCCCTCCGGCTTGGGTTCGCCGTTGGTCAGTTCCTCATAGTAGGCCCGGCACTCCGCCGCCGTCCGGGGCGGATGGGCGTTCATGGCGTCGGCCTGCTCCAGGAGCCAGGTCCGCATGGCGGCGATGCCCTCCTCGCTCACCGGGAAGGTGGCCTCCCCCTCCTGCCGGGCGTATTTTCGGCAAAAGGGTCCCTGCCAGATCACCACGCGCATGGCGCCCTCCTGGGGCTTTTCGATCTCATAGCACAGCAGGCCCCGGCTCCCCGACCAGCCGTTGTCGTTTTCATAGTGGGAGAGCACCGGGAGATAAAATTCCTGTTCCATCTGATCCTCCTTATTGGCCGGGCAGGGTGAAGAAGTCGGGCAGCCGGTCCTCCTCGCTGTCAAAGAGCAGGTTGTACTGAAGGGACTCATACTGGAGAAGCCCCTCCTGGGCCGCCTCCGAGAGGTCCTCCCGGCGCTCCTTCCAGGTGCCGTCGGTGTCCATGTAGCCCACGGCGTTGAGGGCGGGCACCGTCTCCCGGAGCCGAAGCAGGAACTGCTGGTACTCCGTCAGGGGCAGGCCGGCCGTCTCCATGAGCATGGAAGAGAGGTAGTTGAGGGAGGTGGTCACCCCCTCCGCCTCCGGGATATCGTAGTTGGCCCACAGGAGGAAGGGCACCTCCTGGCGCTGCTGGGCGGTGGCGATGTCCACCTTCTCAAAGTCTCCCCCCAGCACCTCGGTGTAGAAGTTGGTGACCACCTGGGGCTGGTGATCCCCGAAGAGGAGGATCATGGTGGGCTCCTCCACCTGGGAGAAGTAGTTGATGAGGTACTCCAGGGCGCTGTCCGACTGCCGCAGCAGGGAGAGGTACTGGTCCACGGTGGAGTAGCGGCCCTCCATGTCCCCGGTGAGCCACACCGTTCTGTCCAGACCCGTCCAGGCCACGTTATAGGCGCTGTGGTTCTGCATGGTGACGTTGAAGATGAAGAGGGGCTCCCCCGCCTCCTTCTCCTCGTAGCGCCGCACCACGTTCTCATAGTCGGTCTGGTCGGTGATGTAATTGCGCATGTAGGTGGGGTCGCTGAAGGAATCCTGGAAGTGGATCTCGTCGAAGCCGAAGCTCTTGTACACCGCCCGGCGGTTCCACCCCGAGGAGAGGTAGGGGTGCATGAACACCGTCCGGTAGCCCAGGCTCCCCAGCTGGGCGCCCAGGTTGGGCTCATCCGCGCCCACATACATGTGGAAGGGCACCGTGCCCTCGGGGAGGAAAGCCATGGTGTTGCCCGTCAGAAACTCATACTCCGAGTTGGCGGTGGTGCCGCCGAAGACGGAGGAGTAGGCCGTGCCCCGGATGGTGTTCTCCGTGAGGCTGTGGAAGAAGGGCAGGGGGTCCTCGTTGGTCTCCAGGTCAAAGACCTCTGCCAAATCAGAGAAGGACTCGTTCATGATGACGATGAGGTTCACCGGCGTCTCCGCTCCAACAGCAGCGTCGTCGGCCTGCCAGTCCTCCTCCGTCTCCAGCCGGATGGAAGAGAGGGTCTCCTGTGAATAGTCCTCCGGCTCCTCCACCGTGCTGTAGCGCAGGCATACCGAGAAGTTGAGGATGAAGCCGTTGCCCCGGGTGGTCCACAGGGAGGGCTCGATCTCCATCTGCCGGAGGAAGTCGGTCTGGAAGAAGACCGTCAGGTAGGCGGCGGAGAGGACGGCCGCCGGGATGACCGCCCGCCAGTGGGGACGCTGGCGGCCGGGGCGCTTGGGCACCTTCCACAGCAGCAGCAGGAAGAGGGCCAGCACCAGCAGGCACCGGAGCTGGATCACATCGGGGGTGTAGTCGTAATTCCCCGCCACGTTGGCGGCGGTCTGGAGGGTGAGAAGGTCGCCGGGGAAGATGGTGCGTCCCCGGAAGTGGATGACGTACCGGTTGGCCAGGCCCTCGAAGGTGAAGTGGCCCGTGTTGAGCCCCGCCGTCAGCCTTACCCGGCAGGTGATGAGGT
>CAUBHZ010000029.1 GCA_958435885.1 uncultured Intestinimonas sp.
CGAGGAGATATTCCCTTCCAATGATGTGCGCTACATCGCTGTCAACGACAATGTGGACACCAAGTATGAAAACAGCAACGAACTGATGCCTTTCAAAAATCTGTTCAATGAGTGGCATGTGCGGGACTGCAGCCGCAAGGTGCGGAATGTGGTAAATGCCAAGGCACAGAGGGGAATCCGGGTAGGGACGCGAGCTCCCTACGGCTACCGAAAGGGTGCAACAAAAGACTCTCCTCTGCTGGTGGACGAGGAAGCGGCAGCTGTCGTCAAACGCATCTTCGCCATGTGCGCCGGTGGAATGGGACCATCCCAGATCGCAAAGCAGCTTAAGAAAGAGCATATCTACAGCCCATCCATGTACGCCTATACGAAATTCGGCACATCCCATTCCGGGCTGAATACAGAGCGGCCCTACAACTGGAACGGCGACATGGTGGCGGATATGCTTCAGAACATGGTCTACCTTGGACACACGGTCAACCTCCGCTACAGCACCAAGTCCTACAAGGACAAAAAGAGGTGCGAACGCCCCAAATCCGAGTGGCTTATCTTTGAGCATACTCATGAAGCGCTGGTGGATCAGGAAACCTGGGATATCGTACAGGAGGTACGGTCCCATAAACGCCGCCGGACAAATATGGATGAGCAGGATATGTTCTCTGGATTAGTGTACTGTGCGGACTGCAGTAAACCTATGGTACTGCATCGGGCGCACACCATGAAGCCGGAACAGAACAATTTCACCTGCCGCACCTACAAGAAGGATGGGGCAGAAGTGTGCAGTGCTCACTATGTCCGGGAAGTGGCATTGAAGGAAATCGTGCTGGAAACGATCCGCAGAGCCACAGAGTTTGCCAGAAGCGATCCGGAGCGGTTCGCCGCATACATCCAGCAGAAACAATCCAATGAGGTGTCAAAGGAGATCCGGGGCTTGGAGCGAGAGCTGTCCACGATGCGGAAACGGGATGGAGAACTGGATGTGGTATTCAAGCGGATGTACGAGGACAGCGCCCTGGGACGGGTGAGCAATGAACAGTTCCGCTTGCTGTCTGAGGCATATTCTAAGGAGAAAGCCCAGCTGGCCGAGGCCATCCCCGTCACGGAGGAGCGCCTGGAGAAACTGCGCAGCAGCATGGCCAATGCCAAGAACTTCATCGCCAAGGCCAGGAAGTTTACCGACATGACGGAACTGACCCCGGAATTGCTCCGCACCTTCGTAGCAAAGATCATCGTGTATGAAAAAGAGGTCAAATATTCCAAGCATGCACCGCAGAAAATCCAAATCTGTTTCCGGGACTTCAACCTCAACGAAACAGATGATGTGATTCTCTGTGGGGAGACAACAGAAAAGGCAGACAGTGCAACCGCACTGCCTGCCTAATCCGAGGACACGCTTCAAGGTACCCCTATCAGGAGTAGCGGAAAGGCGCTCCGTTTTTTGTCTTTGTTTGGCCGCCTGCGGAGACTGTCACTCCATGACGCCGATTTCGTCGGGCACCAGGAAGTCGGCCTCAGTACAGGCCTTGATGTCCTCCACCGTATAGCCAGGAGCCAGCTCCCGCAGCACCAGCCCTTCCGGGGTCACCTCAAAGTAGCACCGCTCGGTGACGATGTCGGTGACGCAGCGGGCACCGGTCAGCGGCAGAGTGCACTGCTTGAGGATCTTGGACTGGCCGTTCTTCTCGCAGTGCTCGGTGGCCACCACGATCTTCTTCACGCCGGAGCACAGGTCCATGGCGCCGCCCATGCCGGGCACCAGCTTGCCGGGAATGGTCCAGTTGGCGATGTTGCCGTGCTGGTCCACCTCAAGGGTGCCCAGCACCGCCGCATCGATGTGGCCGCCCCGGATGTAGGCAAAGGAGGTGGCGTGGTCACAGACGCTGCCGCCGGGGATGACCGAAGCCGGCTGGCCGCCGGCGTCGATGAGGTCGGGGTCGGCGTCGTCCCAGGAGGGCGAGCTGCCACAGCCCACGATGCCGATCTCGGCCTCCAGCCAGAGGTTGACCCCCTCCGGCAGGTAGTTGACGCACATCAGGGGCAGCCCGATGCCCAGATTGACAAAATCTCCGTCTTTGAAAAACTTCGCGCAGCGGGACGCGATCAACGCCCGTCCGGTGAGAGCTCCCATTACTTGCCGCCTCCTTCCGCCGCTTCCCGGGCCTTGGCCTCTGCCTTGGCCTTCGCCCGCTGCCACATGGGGCAGAAAGGCTTCTTCTCTCCCGTCCGCACATACACCATATCCACAATGGGCGCGGGCACGTCGATGTCGTCGGGTCCCAGCTCGCCCACCTCCACCAACTCCTCCACCTCGGCGATGACCAGATCGGCCGCCAGGGCCATGTAGCTGTTGGTGGCCCGGCTGATGAGCCGGAAATTCAGGTTGCCCGCCCGGTCCGCCTTGGTGGCCTTGATGAGGGCCACGTCGGCGTGGAGGGGCAGCTCCAGCAAATACTCCTTGCCGTTGATGGTCAGCTTCTGCTTGCCCTTTTCCACATCGGTTCCGATGCCGGTGGGGGTGAGGCAGCCGCCCAGACCGGCGCCGCCGCAGCGGATGCGCTCGGCAAAGGTGCCCTGGGGCACGAATTCGATGTCCAGCTCCCCGGCGAACATCTGGTCCCGGGCCTCCGGGTTGAGGCCGATATGGGTGGTGATGAGGCTTCTGACCCGGTGCTCGTGGATAAGCCGGCCCAGGCCCTGATCCGGCATGCCGCCGGAGACGGCGATGGCGTCGATGTCCTTGACGCCCTTCTTCAGCATCTCAGTGATGAGCTCCTCGGCGGAGAACTCCCCGTGCCAGTCTCCGAACATGATGACCTGGCCGTCATGGATGCCGGCCACGGCCTCCTCGCGGGTCACGATCTTTGATTTCAAATCCCTTGCCACCTTTCCTTACGGGTGTCCGGCGTGATCCGCCGGCGTATCATTTCCCCTGGAACTGGGCCTTACGCTTCTCCATAAAGGCCTTGCAGCCCTCCTGGAAGTCCATGGAGGCGGCGCACTCCCGCTGGGTGGGCACCTCCGTCTCGGCCAGCCACTGCCTGTAGTCGCTGTAGCTGGCGTCGTAGAGCTGCTTTTTGATGTTTTTGTAGGACACGAGAGGTCCCGCGGCCAGCTTTTTCGCAAAGGCCATGGTCACCTCGTCCAGCTCGTCCACGGTGGTCACCTGGTAGGCCAGCCCCAGCGCCTTGGCCTCCTGGGCGCCCACGGGCCGTCCGGTGGCCGCCAGCTCCATGGTGCGGGCGGTGCCGATGCTCTTGGAGAGCAGATAGGTGGCGCCGGTATCGGGCACCAGGCCCAGATTCACAAAGGCCAGGATGAATTTGGCGTTGTCGGCGCAGATCATGAAGTCGCCGGCCAGGGCCAGGCTCACACCGGCTCCCGCCGCCGCGCCGCACACCGAGGTGATGACCAGCTTGCTCATGCGCTTGATGCCGTCGGCCACACCGCCCACCTTGCTGATGAGCCCGTCCATATTGACCTCGCCGCCCGCCTGGATCAGCTGATAGAAGTAGCCGATGTCCCCGCCTGCGGAAAAGGCCTTCCTGCTGCCCTTGAGTACGACCACCCGTACCGCCGGGTCCCGTTCCGCCTCATCCACCACGTACTGGAGCTCGTCCGCCATCTGCTCATCGATGGCGTTGAGGTTCTTCAGGTAGTCCATGGTGATGACCGCGATGCCGTCTTCCACGGTGTAGATCAGCTTCTTCAGTTCCATTTTTACCCTGCTCCTTTCACAAGCTTACTCAGGTCCTGCTTCCGGTGACACGGGCCTCTACACTCTAAGGCTATCACTTTGCATTGTGAAAATCAATGATTTTATCCGGTATTTTAAAAAATATTTTTGTATAAAATGATGAAATCTGGCCTGTGCTTTGCTCTGCGCAGAAATTCCGCACAGTCTTTCCTTTTTTCTCCTCTCCCCCACATCGCCGCAGACGAAAAACGCCGGACGGACGGATACGGAAGCTTCCGTATCCGCCCGTCCGGCGTTAGGCAGGGCACCTTACGGCGCCGCCTGAATGACGAACTCCTGGCTGCCCATGGAGCCTGGGCCCAGCTCGTACTTCTCGAAGACCACCACAGGGAGGCCCTCCTCATTGAGGTAGAAGGGCTGGTCGGCCTCGATGCCCTGGAAGCCGCCCTGCTCGGCGGTCCAGTAGATGTTGTCCGGGTCCTGGGACCGCTCCTCGATCTGCTGGGCCACCTGGGTGTTGACGATCTCCATCCAGTTGGGTCCCAGCAGGTCCCGGAGGGTGAGCTCCTTGCCCGTCTCCAGGTCGATGTTATAGGTGTAGAACTCGGTGTAGGCGCTGGCCCGGGTCTCGGTCTTCTCCACCACGAAGGAGAGGTACTGGTCGGTCTGGCACTTGACCTCGTAGTCCACGTCGATGATGACCGGCATATAGTCCTTGGGGTCGCCGCCGGTGGCCACATAGGCCTCCTTGGCCTCCCGCGCCCGCTCCTCGGCCTCGGCGATGACGGCCTGGATGCGGGTGGAGATCTCCTGGTTGATCTTCTGCTCCAGCTCGGTGTGGCCGGTGTTCTCCAGGGCAGGGAGCCGTACATCGATGACCCGGTCGTCGTCGTTGACGGTGTACTCGGTGACGGTGACGATCCTGGCCAGGCTGCCCAGCACCGGCACCTCGTACACCGCCTGTGCAAAGCTGGGGCTGCCGTTGACCAGCAGCACGAAGCAGGCGCAGCTGGCCAGGGCGGTGGCCAGGCTCCGGCGCAGGGTCCGCCGGTGCTTCCGCTGCCGGTCCCCCTCCCGGATGGCGGCACGCACCATAAAGGAGAGCTCCTCCGGCGTCTCCTGAGCCCGATAGCGGGCTCTGGCCCGTTCCATTTCAGGGTGCATAGTCGATCTCCTCTCCAGTCATGTCCTTGAGCTTTCGGATGGCCTTGTAGAGCCGAGACTTCACCGTGTTCAGGTTGGCCCCGGTGGCCTGGGCGATCTCCTCCAGCTTCATGTCCTCAAAGTAGCGCAGCTTGATGACGGTCTGCTCCGGGAAGGACAGCCGGTCGATGGCGTCATAGAGGTCCAGCCGCTCCCCCGGGTCCCGGGGCTCCTCCGCCCGGTCCACCATGACGTCCTCCAGGGACACCAGGTTCCGGTTCCGCCGAAAATGGTTCATGGCCTCGTTGATGAGGATACGGTAGAACCAGGTCTTGAGATAGGCCGGCTCCCGGACGGTGTCCACCTTGCTGAGGGCCTTCACGATGGCCTCCTGGACCACATCCATGGCTGCATCCCGATTTTTGACATAGCTCATCGCCAGGCGGTAAAAATCCGTCTGTCCGTTCACGATGTGCTCCACCAGCAGCTGGCGGTTGTCCGGGACGTTCTGTCTCAAGGGGATGGCAGCTTCCTTCCGTTATGGGTTTTCCGGCGCCGCGGTGTGGGTCCGGAGGTAGTCGGCCCAGCGCTGATAGCCGGCCTTGGTGAGGTGGACCCCGTCCACGCTCTCATCCGCCGGCAGAGCGCCGTTCTCGTCGGCCAGGGCGGCGTGGGCGTCCACCAGGCAGACCTCCTTCTCCCCGGCCAGCCGGGCGATGAGGTCGTTGTAGACGGCCACCTTCTCGTTTTTCAGCCACTGGTGGCTCTCCGACTTCTCCGCCGTCACCGGCAGCAGGGTCTGGAGGTAGATCCGGGCGTCGGGCTGGGCCGCCCGGACCAGGTCGATGAGCTGGGCGTAGCCGTCGTAGAACCGCCGGTCGTTGTGCCAGCCCAGCTCGTTGATGCCCAGCAGGATGTAGACCTTGCCGTAGGTCTGCTTCCCCAGGGCCTCCAGGGGGGTGTACTTCCGGCCGTCCAACCGGATCACCTTGTCGGTGCGGACGGACTGGACGGTGAGGCCCTTGTAGGAGAGGTGGGCCGGACCCTTAAGGTCGCTGTACAGCAGCAGGCCGTCGGTGAGGGAGTCCCCCAGAAAGGCGGCGTCGGCAAACCAGTCGTTGTCCACCGCCTCCCCCTGGGGTACGGGGACGGAATCGTCATAGCCCTGGGCGGCGTCTGTCTCCGTCACAGGGGCGCTCTCCTCCGGCTGGGACGCCGCCGGGGGTGCGGTCTCCGCCGGCTGGGGCGCCACCGCAGCAGGGGTGGCCGCCGGAGCGGCCGCGGTCTCGGCGGGGGGCGTGGTCTGAGCGGGGACCTGCTGCCGCTCCAGCTTCTGCCGGGGCGGGTCCCCGGCGTCGTGGCGGGCGTCCACATGGTTGGAGAGCCCGGACCAGCTCCCGGCCAGCACCAACACCAGCAGCAGCACGGCGGCGGGCAGGCGCAGCGCCGGGGCGGTCCGCGCCTTCCGTTGGCAGCGTTTCGGTTGATAGCCCATGCGTCTCCCCTCCTTTTCTGTCTTTCTGTATGTTAGACGGAGGGGCGGACGGAAAGTTTTCGCGGAGAAGAAAAAAAGGATACGACCGGGCCGTATCCTTGTGAGGAAAGCGATTTCAGTGATTTACCGGCCCGGCGGAACCCAAGACGCCCCCGGCGTAGACCAAACCGGAGCCCAGCGCAGCGGGTTCGTTTCGAAGCGGAGAAGCAGGTGGCGAGGCTCGAACTCGCTATCGCACCCCACAAAAGCGCCGCTTTTGTGGGGACCCCGCACCTCCGGATCGTAAAAAATGCGGCTACACCGCATTTTTGTGGTGGAGGCAGCGAGTTCTCTCCAAAGGACAGCTTATTCACAGCAAAAAGAAAACGGACTGCAAAAGCAGTCCGTTTTCTTTTTGCTGGAGCAGGTGACGAGGCTCGAACTCGCTACCTCCACCTTGGCAAGGTGGCGCTCTACCAGATGAGCTACACCTGCAAGCGACAAATGATATTATAGCCACACCTGCCGCTTCTGTCAATAGTTTTTTTCAATTTTCCGCATTTTCTTCTGCGGGGATGGCCGCCTCGCCGCAGACGGGGTATTCTCCCTCGGGCCAGGTATAGCCCGCCTGGGCCATCTGGGCATCGGTGAGGAGAACGCTCTCCTCCCGGGAGGGGTCCACGTGGAAGCTCCCCTCCTCCAGGGTGACGATGGTCCAGAAGTGGTGTGCTCCGCCCAGATCCCCCTCCACCACCTGACAGGGCAGCTCTGTGAGGTCGCACAGCTCCTTATAGGCCAGGGCCATGCCCTCGCTGTCGGCGGCGCCCTCCACCAGAGCGGCATAGGCGGTGGCCCCCGCCGCTCCGTCGGCGGCGGAGCGCTCCCGCAGGGCGCTGAAGAGCACCGAGGCCAGCACCCGGTGGGCAAGGCCGGTGCGGTAGGGCTCCACCAGGTCGGTAGCGGCGTCCTCCAGCTGCACCCGCTTGCCCTGGAGGGTCTTGGTGTCCTCGGGATAGGTGAGGAGGACCTCCACCACCCGCCGGCTCCCCTCATCGGGGTACAGGTTCACCTGGGCCTCCGGCATGCCCAGGGCGGCGGCGGGCTGGTCGTAGTAGGCCTCCCGGATGAGGTCACGGATGTAGTCGGCGTCCTGGGTCTCGTCGAAGTAGTTGATCTGAAAGACCGTCTCGGGGACAAAGCCGTCCAGGGCGTCCAGCAGCTCGGCCCGGATGGCGCCGCTGCCGGTGACGGTGGTGACGGCGGCGATCTGCTCCGCCGAGCGCCGGTAGTCGATGGTGATGGTGGCCTCGTAATAGGAGACCATGCGGGCGAAACTGTGCTGGATGCGGTCCACGGCGTAGGCACCCAGGGGGTCGGAGTGGCTGATCTCGTCGCAGGCCCGGGTGAGCTGCTCCTCCACGTCCCCCTTCCAGTTCCGCAGGCGGATGACGCCCTCCTCCTGGTGGGCCTTCACCTGGGCCAGGATGGCGCTCTGGAGCTCGGAGTAGGTCTCCGCCCACACGGCGTTGGAGTCGTCCTCGGCCACGCTGAGCCGGACGTGGGGCTCCACCGACTGATACTCCCGCTCCAGCATGGCCGAGCAGCCGCTGAGGAGCACCAGCGCCGTGAGCCCCAGGGCGGCAAAACGCCCCTTAATAGCCCAGGTCCTCATCCACCAGCACCACTTCCATGTCCATGCTGGTGGGCTTCTCCCAGTACACCACCAGGGCCCGGCAGATGCGCTCGGGGCTCTTGCAGTCATAGCAGCGGTCGCCCTTGGCGGCGCAGGGGGTCTTGCGGTTCAGGCGCTGGGCGTTCTTGGGGGCGGCGATGTTCCGGGCCCGCCAGAGGGCGGCGTCGTAGTCGGGAGCCACCTTGTTCCGGCCCACGATGAAGTACACCTTCTCGTGGCCGAAGAGCCCCGAGGCCACCCGGTTGCCGGTGCCGTCGATGTTGATGAGCTCCCCGGTCTCGGCGGCGCCGTTCACCGAGGTGAGGTAGACCTGGGCGCCGGCGGCCTCCTGAAGGGTGCTCCCGCCCCAGTGCCAGAGGACGGTGTTGTGCTTGGCCAGCCGCTCGGCCAGCCCCATCTCCTGGACGGTGACGGAGCCACCGATGCCGATGGTCTTGCCGTCCAGGGCGGCGTCCAAGTAATCGGCGGCCTGGGCCGCCGTGTCGAAGCGGGAGACGGCAAAACCCTCCGCCTCCAGGCTCTTCTGCAACTTTTCGAGATCTGCCATAAGACACCCTTCTTTCACATCACAAGTCGTTTTGCTGATATTCACGGAACCCCTCGCCCATGACGTCGTGGGCGTCGCAGACGATGAGGAAGGCGGCGGGGTCCACCTCCTTGACCATGCGCTTCATGGCCACGATCTGCCGCTGCTTGAAGGCGCACATGAGGACCTCTTTGTCCTGGCCCGACCAGGCGCCCCGGCCCTGGAGGATGGTGACGCCCCGGTCCAGGTCCCGGGTGAGCTTCTGGGCGATGGCCCGGGGGTCCTGGCTGATGATATAGGCCACCTTGGCGGTGTCCAGGCCGTAGAGGACCATGTCCATCACCTTGGAGGAGAGGAAGAGGGCCACCACGCCGTAGAGGGCGCTGTACACGTTGCCGAAGGCCAGGGCCACCGCCACGATGACCACCAGGTCGATGGCCATGAGGAGCTTGCCCATGGGCAGCCAGGCCAGCTTGAGCTTCAGCAGCCGGGCGATGAGGTCGGTGCCGCCGGTGGTGGCGCCCTGGAGGAAGACGATGCCCAGGGAGCCCCCCATGAGCACGCCGCCGTAGATGGTGGCCAGCATGGGGTCCATGGGCTGGAAGGTATAGAGGGCGTGGAGCACGTCGATGGCTAGGGAGGAGACGAACATGGCGTAGAGGGAGGAGAGAAGCAGGTGGCCGCCCAGCAGCCGCCACCCCAGCAGGAAGAGGGGGGCGTTGAGGATGATGACCACGGTGCCGATGGGCGCCCAGGGCAGGAAGGCGTTGATGATCTGGGCCACGCCGGTGATGCCGCCGAAGCCGATCTGGTTGGGCTCATAGCACCAGTTGAAGCCCACGGCGTAGATCGCCGACGCCAGGGTGATCCACACATAGGCCAGCAGGGTCTTGCGCAGGTTCTTTTTCATAACTACCTCCAGAGGGGGGTGGGATCTTCCATCACAGCAGGCTCAGCTGCTCCTCGCCACGGTCCTCCTCCTTCAGGAGGGCGCCGGCCACCGGCAGGCTCCGGGCCCGGTAGCGGGCGGCGTTCTGGATGGGGGTCTGGTCCAGGGGGGCGGCTCCCTCCACCCTGTACTTGGGCTTGAGGGTCATGACGCCCACGCCCTGGGTGGTGCGGGTGGTCTTGGGGGCGAGCAGCGCAGTGTGGAAGATGAGGCAGCGGCCCTCGGTGGACCACACCGCCATCTCCATGTCCTCCCGGAGGAGGAAGGCACGGACCAGGGGGCTCTTATCCGAGTATGCCCCGGTGAGGCGCTTTCTCCTCGTCTGGGTCTGGTAGCCGGCAAGCTCCACCCGGGCCACCTTGCCGTTTTCAAAGAAGAAGAGGAGGTTGCCGGAGTAGCCCCCGGGCACGCAGGCCCAGAGGAAGCTCTCCCCCTCGTCGAAGCCCAGCTTGGTGGGCAGGTAGTCGCCCAGCACGCTGGCCTTGGCGTCCTCGAAGTCGCTCATGCGGGTCTTGTAGCACTGCTGGCGGTCGGTAAAGACCAGCAGCTCGTCCCGGTTGGTGCACTCCCACTGGAGGTAGGCGCCGTCCCCCTCCTTGTACTTCTGCTCCGAGCTCATGCGCAGGGACTGGGGGGTGATTTTTTTGAAATAGCCCTCCTTGGAGAGGAAGACGTGCACCGGGTAGTCGGGTACGTCCTCTCCCCCGTCGTCGGCCTCGGCGGGCAGCTCGTAGAGGAGCCCGGTGCGCCGGGGAAGGGCGTACTTCTTCTTCACGGCGGCAAGCTCCGCCACGATGGTCTTCTTGATGCGGCCGGGGCTGTCCACCAGGTCCTGGAGGTCGGCGATCTCCTTCTCCAGGTCCTCCGTCTCACGGGTCCGCTTGAGGATATACTCCTTGTTGATGTTGCGCAGCTTGATGTCGGCCACATACTCGGCCTGGACCTCGTCGATGCCGAAGCCGATCATCAGGTTGGGTACCACCTCGGCGTCCTCCTCGGTCTCCCGGATGATCTGGATGGCCTTGTCAATGTCCAGCAGGATCTTCTGGAGGCCCTGGAGGAGGTGGAGCTTCTCCCGGCGCTTGCCCAGGACGAAGTAGGTCCGGCGGCGGATGGACTCCATGCGCCAGGCCGTCCACTCCTCCAGGATCTGCCGCACCCCCATGACCCGGGGCATGCCGGCGATGAGGATGTTGAAGTTGCAGGAGAAGGAGTCCCGCAGGGGGGTCATGCGGAAGAGCCGGGCCATGAGCTTGTCCGGGTCGGTGCCCCGCTTCAGGTCCATGGTGAGCTTGAGGCCGCTCAGGTCGGTCTCGTCCCGCATGTCGGAGATCTCCTTCACCTTGCCGCCCTTCACCAGCTCGGAGACCTTGTCCATGATGGCCTCCACGGTGGTGGAGTAGGGGATCTCGTAGATCTCGATGAGGTTTTCTTCCTTCACATACCGCCACCGGGCCTGGACCTTGAAGGAGCCCCGGCCCGTCTCATAGATGGCGCTGAGCTCCTTCTCGTCGTAGAGAAGCTCGCCGCCGGTGGGGAAGTCGGGAGCCTTCAGGGTGGCCATCAGGTCACAGTTGGGGTTTTTGAGGTAGGCGGCGGTGGTGTCGCACACCTCGGCCAGGTTGAAGCCGCAGATGTTGGAGGCCATGCCCACGGCGATGCCCATGTTGGAGGACACCAGCA
>CAUBHZ010000030.1 GCA_958435885.1 uncultured Intestinimonas sp.
TGCCGATCTCCTCGTTCCAGATGCGGAAGGCCTCGTCGTCGGCGGGGGTGGTCTCATTGCCGGCGAAGACGGAGGGATAGAGCCGGTTGGGGTCCAGGCCCACCCACTCGGGGCTGGTCAGGAACTCCCAGGCCCAGTGGATGGCCTCGGTCTTGAAGTAATCGCCGAAGGAGAAGTTGCCCAGCATCTCGAAGTAGGTGCCGTGGCGGGCGGTGTGGCCGATGTTCTCGATGTCGCCGGTGCGGATGCACTTCTGGCAGGTGGTCACACGGTGGCGGGGGGGCTCCTGCTCCCCGGTGAAGAAGGGCTTCATGGGCGCCATACCGGAGTTGATGAGCAGCAGGCTGGCGTCGTTCTGGGGGATGAGGGAGAAGCTGGGCAGGCGCAGGTGTCCCTTGGTCTCGAAGAAGGAGAGGAACATCTCGCGCAGCTCATTGAGGCCGTAAGGCTTGGTGGGCATGGGTATTACCTCCGTTTATCTGAATTGATTTTGCGACACACCGGTCTGGGCGGCGGGAAAAGAAAAACCGCCCCCGGCTTCAGCCAGGGGCGGAAAAGCATTTCCACGGTACCACCCTGATTACGCTTCGTTAAAAAAGCGCATCTCATTCCATCCTGTAACGGGGATGAGGCGTCCCGGTCCTCCCGGGCGGCTGGTGAAGTGGCGTGCGGGTCCGTGTCGCGGAGGGCTCTCACCGTCCCCTCTCGCTCGTCGCGGCGTGGCCCGCTTGGCTTCGTCTCTGCCTTTGAGCTGTTCCATTTTATCACTTTTCAGGGCGTTGTCAACTGGTTTTTTCTTTTTTCCACACCCTGTGGAGGACCAGAGCGGCCAGATTGAGGCCCAGCCCCGCAAAGACGGCGGCGGTCAGGACCAGTTCCATGCCGGGCAGCACGTCCATGAGGGCGGACCAGTCCTCTTTTTGCACCCACTCCACCGCCAGACGGTACTCCTCCAGCATGGCCAGCACGCCGCAGGCCAGGCTCCCGAAGAGGAGGGCGTTCTGTCCCCGCCCCTTTCCCAGCAGGGCCAGGGCCAGATTCACCAGGGCCAGCAGGAAGGCCAGGGCACCCAGCAGCAGCCAACTCACGGCGTCATCCTCCCTTCCTCCAGCCCCATCTGCGGCCGTTTTTTGCCCGCGAAAAGAGCGCCTGTAAAAAAGAGTACCGGGGGCAGCAGGGCGGCGGCGGCGATGGCGGGAAACCACAAAAGGGCCCAGCCGAGGCTGTTGACCTCCAGCACCTGGATCAGCACCAGAAACATGAGGCAGAAGGATGGGCTGGCCAGGATGGCCGTGGACATGAGGAGGCAGAAGCCCAGCAGGGACGTGGGCTCCGTCATGCACAGGGCGAACCCTCCAAAGCCCCACAGGCAGGCGATGCCCCCCGTCAGGGCCACCGCCCGGAGCCACTCCCGGACCGTGGGCCGCTCCCACTCCAGCAGAAAGGCGGCAAAGGCCCCGGCGGGCGCATAGAGCAGCATCAGCAGGGCGGTCAGCGCCCCCAGCAGTCCCGCACCGGCGTCCGCAGCCCCGAACATGGCAAAGGCCACCCCCGCACCCAGGGCGGAGAGCATAAAATGTCCCCCCGCAAAACCGGCAAACCGGGCACGGAGGGAGGTATGCTTCGCCATACGATCACCCCTTCCAAGGGTATCGTAGCACTATTCTTATCGTAAGTCAATCTGTTTTTATCGTTTTTCAATAAATTCCTCGTCCAGTTCATCCTCCCGGTCCAGGGCGGCGATGGGGAGCCAGCTGCCCGCCAGGTAGAGCAGCGGAGGCAGGAGGCCGGTGATCAGGCCGCCGGCGTAGACCACCCACAGGGAGCCGCCGATCCCCCAGCCCAGGAACTGGGACAGCAGGCTGAAAAGGCCGTAGGCGGGACAGTTGAGGAGCATGGCGGCCACCAGCAGCCCGGTGCCGTGGGGAATGAGGTAGGCCAGGGCCAGCAGCAGCCAGAAGGCGGCGGCAGGCAGGAGGAGCAGCAGCAGGGCCTCCTCCACGTCGGGGCGGGGCAGGAGGTTGCGCTTACGGGTGAAGCGGCCGGCGGGGAGGTAGGCCAGCAGCCCCAGCACCATGGGGATCAGGGCGGGCAGGGTGCCGCTCAGCTCGGACGCCGCCCCCTGGAGATGGAAGGGCAGGGCCTCCCGTACGGCGCTGCCCAGGCCCAGCAGGCCGCTCACCGCCAGGACGAGGACCGTGAGCAGGGAGACGACAGCCGTCAGGATCAGGTGGCTCCGGCAGAATTCCAGCAAAATGGGCCGCAGCAGCCGCTTCATGGCAAATCGTCCCCCCTTTCTTACGTGCGCCCGGTGCTCTGTCCTTCGGAGCGAAGGCACCGGGCGCCGATTCAGCAGACAATATTATAGCACAAAATGAGAGGATTTCCAGCCCTAGTTTTTGTGCAGAACTATTGTGGGCTCAGATCCACCTGCCGGCGCAGGATGGAGAGGGGCTTCACCGCACGGGGCAGGCGCATCTTGAAGCGCATCTCCGGCTTTTTGGGCTCCAAGAGGGGCAGGCCGTCCATGTCGGCCATCTCCGGGGCTTCAAAGGCCATGGGGTCCAGGCCGGGAGCCAGTAGCTCCACCTGCATCCCGGCGGAGAACTTGTTGCGCAGGGAGAGGAAGGCGGTGCCGTCGGGGGTACAGGTCTCCACCACGGCGCACACCTGGTAGTCCCGGATGTACCGGGCGTCGCCGGTGTACTGACCCGGCTGGCCGTAGTAGAAGCCGGTGGAGTAGGGCCGGTGGGAGACCTTGTCCAGCTCGGAGCGCCACACCGGGTCCAGGGGCTCTCCCGCCAGGGCGGCGTCCAGCCCATGGCGGTAGGCCCCGGTGACCACGGCGGCGTAGTAGGCCGACTTGGCCCTCCCCTCGATCTTCAGGGAGCTGAGGCCGGCCTCCACCAGGTCGGGCAGGTGGTCGATCATGCACATGTCCCGGCTGTTCATGATGAAGGTCTCATTGTTCTCCTCATAGACGGGGAAATACTCCCCGGGCCGTTTCTCCTCCACCAGGGCGTACTTGTAGCGGCAGGGCTGGGCGCACATGCCCCGCTGGGCGTCCCGGCCGGTCATGTAGTTGGACAGGAGGCACCGCCCCGAGTAGCTCACGCACATGGCCCCGTGGACGAAGGCCTCGATCTCCAGCTCCCTGGGGGTCTTGGCCCGGATGGTGCGGATCTCCTCCAGGGAGAGCTCCCGGGCCAGGATGACCCGGCTGGCCCCCAGGTCGTACCAGGCCTGGGCCACGGCGTGGTTGGTGACGCCGGCCTGGGTGGAGATATGGAGCTGGAGGTGGGGGGCGTACTTCTGGGCCATGCGGAAGACCCCCAGGTCGGCGATGATGGCCGCGTCCACCCCCACGCTGTCCAGATACTCCAGCCACTCCGGCAGCCGGTCTGCCTCGTCGCACCGGGGCATGGTGTTGCAGGTCACATGGACCCGCACCCCCCGGCTGTGGCACAGCTCCACCGCCTCCCGGAGCCCTTTTCGGTCAAAGTTGCCCGCAAAGGCCCGCATGCCGAAGTCGCTGCCCGCCAGGTACACCGCGTCGGCGCCGTAGGCCACCGCCATGCGCAGGCGTTCCATGTCCCCCGCCGGGGCCAATAGCTCGATGCTCATTCCCTTGTTCCTCCTGTCAAAAGGGCGGTCGCCCAAAGGCGGCCGCCCCAGTGTTTAATTGCCCCGCTGCTGGGCGATGAAGTTCTGCTGCGCCTCCAGGCTCTGGAAGAAGGAGTGGGTGCCGTCGCTGCCCAGGGCGTAGTAGTAATAGTTGGTGCTCTCCGGCTCTATGGCGGCCTTGATGGAGGCCAGACCGGGGTTGGAGATGGGTCCGGGGGGCAGCCCCTTGTTGGTATACGTGTTATAGGGCGTGTCGGCGGTATAGTCCGCCGAGGTGATGGTGCGGCCCAGGGCGTAGACCAGGGTGGCGTCCACCTGCAGATAGCCCTGCGTCCCCGCATTCGGGTTGTTGAGTCGGTTGTAGATGACCGAGGCGATGGTGGCCCGGTCATTGCCGTCGGTCTCGCGCTCGATCATGGAGGCGATGATGACGATGTCCCGGACGGTGTACCCCTTTTCCTGGACCTCCGCCCGCATCTCGTCGGTGAAGCGGCGGTCGAAGTTCACCAGCATCTTGTTGATGACCGTCTTGGGGTCTTCGCCCATATAGAACTCATAGGTGTCGGGGAAAAGATAGCCCTCCAGCCGGTGGTAATCCCCCAGTGGGATCTCCTGGAGGAAGGAGAAGGCGTAGTCGTGGGTGGCCGCCATGTCCCGGAGCTTCTCCACCGTGGAGACGCCGTTCTCCTCCAGGCGCTGGAAGATCTGGTCCACCGTGTAGCCCTCGGGGATGGTGACGGTGACCATCTGGCGGCTGGCCGAGTTGGAGCCCAGGTTGGTGACGATGGCCCGGTAGTCCATATCGGTGTCCAGCTGGTAGGTGCCGGGAGCCATCTTCTCGTCGGCCTTGGAAAAGACAGAGAAGAGCCGGAAGACCAGCTTGAACTCGATGATGCCGTTCTCCTTGAGCTGGTCGGCCACATAGTCCAGGTCCACCACCTCAATGGTCTTGGTCTCGCTACCCTCGTCGGTCTTCACCGTCACTTCCTTCTCGGTAAAGATGTCCTCGGGCAGGGTGATGATAGCGGAGTGCTCGGCCTTGTTGAGGGCCAGCACGTCGTTGGCCGCCACCCAGCCCACCGCCGCCAGCAGGGTGGAGATGCCGATGACAAAGGCCACGTACAGCAGGGTGCCCAGCAGGCTGAAGCCCTTCTTCTTCCGCCGTCTCCGGGTGGCGGGGCGCTCGCTCCGCTCCCGGGGCTGCTCGCGCCTTCCGCCGGAGCTTCTTCTTTCCTCTTGTGACATAGGCAGTTTTTCTCCTTCCGGTTTGCTCCATCGGGGAACCAATGGCGGTCCCGCCTCATAGAATAGGCCAGTTGGAGGGCAAAAGCCCCGGTCTTCCGCCGGCGGCGCCTCCAAACTCTGAAAACGAGGTGTGTCGTTCATGTTCGGTAACAATGGTAGCTGCTGCTGGATCATCCTGATCCTCATCCTGGTGTGCTGCTGCTGCGGCGGCGGGAACAGCTGCGGCTGCGGCTGCAACAATAACAACAACGGCTGTGGCTGCGGCTGCGGCAACAACAACAGCTGCGGCTGCGATCCCTGCTGCTGAGTCCGCCCCACTGCCTCCCCGGCCTACTTAGAAACCCACAGTGTCCCTCCGGGGCGGAGCCTTTGGGCTCCGCCCTTTCAAAATGCCGTTCCTTTTCCGTCCCCTTCGGTCCGGAAAAGTCCTCGCTGCGCTCGCCGCCCTCCGGGCAGGGCATTCGATCCCACGCGAGGCGGGCTGCCGCCCCCTCGCACTCCCCCGCCGCGGCAAGGGCTGTGGTCTTTCCTCAGCGTCTGTCCGTCAGAATATGGGACAAGCCCTCCAGCCGGCGCTTCTCCGTCAGCACCAGGTCTACGGCCCGGTCATGCTCCTCCACAGGCAGCTCCTTTTGAAGGAGGCCCTCCCGGCACAGGCCCACCGTCCGGCCGCCGTAACCGGCCAGATAGCGGTCGTAGTACCCGCCTCCCTGTCCCAGCCGGTAACAGGACAGGTCATAGCACAGAGCGGGGACCAGAATGAGGTCGATGTCTCCCTTGTCCACGGCGGGGCAGGTATCCAGGGGCTCCGGGATGCCGAACACCCCGGGCCGCAGGTCGCCGCCGCTCCGGACCAGACGGGCCTCCATGGCCCGGCCGGGCAGACACTTGGGCAAGAGCACCCGCTTCCCCAGCCGCCACAGCTCCACGAGCAGGTGGCCGGTGTCCGGCTCGGTGCCCACGCCGTAAAAGAGCAGCAGCGTCTCCGCCTCCGTCGTCCAGGGCAGGGCCAGGAACCGCCGGAACAGGGTCTCGTCGCTCTCCCGGCGCTGGTTGGCGGTCATGGCCGCCGCCTGGGCCCGGACGGTCCTCCGCAGGGCGGCCTTAGCTCCGGTACAGGATACCATTCTGGACCTTGTCCACCGCCTCGGCGCCCTTGAGCACCTCCACCAGCTTCAGTCCGAAGGGGAAGGCGGCGCCGGCGGCCTGGCCGGTGACGAACTTTCCGTCCACCACCACCTGGGCCTCCCGGTCCACAGCGGCGGAGCCCATCTCCTCCCACACGCAGGGGTGGCAGGTGACCGGACGGCGGTCCAGCATGCCCATGTGGGCCAGGATGGAGGGAGCGGCGCAGATGGCCGCCAGCCAGCAGCCCCTGTCCCGGGCCTTCTGGATGAGGGCGGTGGCGAAGAGGTCCATCTGGATGGAGGCCACGCCGCCCAGCCCGCCGGGCAGCACCAGCATCTCCATGTCCTCCTCCTTCACCTGCTCCAGGGTCATATCGGCGGTGACGGTGATGCCGTGGCTCCCCTTCACCGCAAGGCCCTCCAGGCCCACATAGGCCACGTCCACACCGGCCCGCCGCAGCAGGTCGCCGGGGACGATGGCCTCGGCCTCTTCAAATCCCTCTCCCAGCAGAATATATACCATGGATCATTCTCCTCCAAATATTCGAATCTATCAAAATGATACGTAATGGGGCCTGTCACAGCAGGGCGCTGACCCGGTCCCAGATCTGTTGATGGATGTCCTCCGGCGGGCGCACCGCCCCCTGCTCATCCACACAGGAGATCCGCTCCCAGCCGCACAGTCCGGCGGCGGCCAGAGCCGCCGCCCGGCAGCGGCGGAGGTAATCGGTATCCACCTCGTGGATGTCGCCGGTGGTGTGGGTCTCCCCCTCCCGGCGGCGGAGCATCTCCACCGCCCGATCGGTGGGCATGTCCAGATAGAGGACCAGGTCGGGGGCGGGCAGCCCCAGCTTGTCATACTCAAAGTCGAACAGCCAGCGCAGGAAGGGCGCCCATGCCTCCTCCGGCAGCTTGCTGGTCTGGTGGACGGCGTTGGAGGTGGTATAGCGGTCGGCCAGGATGAGACCGCCCCCCTCGTAGTCTGCCCCCCACACCTTTTTATAGGAGGCGTACCGGTCCACCGCGTAGAAGGTGGAGGCGGCGTAGGCGTTCACGTCGTCGGGATGGGACCCGAACTCGCCCCCCAGGTACATCCGCACCAGGGCCGACGAGGGCTCCCGATACTGGGGAAAGACGATGCGGTGGAAGGGCTTCTGCGCCTCCTCCATCCGGCGGCACAGGAGGGAGAACTGGGTGGACTTGCCCGACCCGTCGGTGCCCTCCAGCACGATGAGCCTACCCTTCATGCCCGCTTCCCCGCCTTTCCCCGCTCGCCCAGGGCGGCCACCAGGAAGAGGGGCAGCCGGGCCATGCGGCCGATGCGCTGGGGCTCCTTTTTGAGGCGGTAGAGCCACTCCAGGCCCAGCTTCTGCCAGGCCTCCGGCGCCCGCTCCACCACGCCTGCAAAGACGTCCAGGCTCCCGCCCAGGCCGGCCATGAGCCGGGCGCCGGTGGCAGGGCCGTTTTTGACCATCCAGTACTCCTGCTTGGGCGCGCCCAGGCAGACAAAGACCACGTCGGCCTCCGCCGCCCGGATGGCCTCCACCACAGGGGCGTCCTCCTTAAAATACCCGTCGTGGGTGCCGCAGATGGTGAGGCCGGGGTATCTGGCCTCCAGCCGTGCGGCGGCGGCCTCGGCCACGCCGGGCTTGGCCCCCAGCAGGTAGAGCCGCAGGCCGGTTTTCGCCATGTGCTCCATGAGCTTCCCGGCGAAGTCGATGCCGGGGCAGCGGCCCTTCAGGCTCCGGCCCAGGATCTTGGCGGCGTACACCACGCCGATGCCGTCGGGGAGCACCAGGTCCGCCCCGTTGAGGGCCTGCCGGAAGGGCTCCTCCCGCCGTGCCCGGTCCACCAGCTCCGGGTTGGGGGTCACCACATAGTGGAACCCCCCCGCGTCTATCATCCCGGCGGCCGCGCTGGCCGCCTCGTCCAGGGTCAGGTCGTCAAAGCCGACCCCCATGATCTCTGTCCGCAAGGCACATGCCTCCATTTTCATCATTTTCAGCCATCATACCACAGGGAAGGCCAAAAGTCTATCGGAACCTGGCTTTCCCACCCATCTTTATGAAAAATTAAGCATTGACATTTCTGGAAAAGAGACTATAATACAGACAATACTTTAGCGCAAAAAAGCAGTGAAGTACTGCATTTGCACGAATCGGAAGGATGAGAAGCATGAACGTTTTGTCTAAAGTGACCTCTCTGGCTGCGGCCAGTGCCATGGTCCTGTCTCTGGCCGCCTGCGGCGGCGGTACCGCCTCTACCCCGGCGTCCACCACCTCCGCCGCTCCCGAGTCCTCCGCCCCCGCTGAGGGCGCCGCCTCCTACACCGTTGGCATCTGCCAGCAGATGACCCACGACGCGCTGGACGCCGCCACCCAGGGCTTCAAGGACGCCCTCAACGAGCTGCTGCCCGGCCAGGTGACCTTTGACGAGCAGGACGCCGGCGGCGAGTACGCCAACTGCGGCACCATCATGGACGGCTTCGTCTCCGAGGGCGTGGACCTGATCCTGGCCAACGCCACCTATCCCCTCCAGGCCGCCGCCTCCGCCACCGCCGACATCCCCATCCTGGGCACCTCCGTCACCGACTACGCCACCGCCCTCTCCATTGACAACTGGACCGGCACCGTGGGCGGCAACATCTCCGGCACCTCCGACCTGGCTCCCCTGGACCAGCAGGCCGCCATGCTCCAGGAGCTCTTCCCCGATGCCACCAACGTGGGTCTCCTCTACTGCTCCGGCGAGCCCAACTCCGTCTACCAGGTGGAGACCATCCAGGGCTATCTGGAGGACATGGGCTACACCTGCGCGCAGTACGCCTTCACCGACGTGAACGACCTGTCCTCCGTGGCCCAGACCGCCTGTGACAACTCCGACGTCATCTACATCCCCACCGACAACACCGCCGCCGCCAACACCGAGACCATCGCCAACGTGGTCATCCCCGCCGGCGTGCCCGTCATCGCCGGTGAGTCCGGCATCTGCTCCGGCTGCGGCGTGGCCACCCTGTCCATCAGCTACTACGACATCGGCTACAAGACCGGCGAGATGGCCGCCCAGATCCTCACCGGCGAGGCCGACATCTCCACCATGCCCGTGGAGTACGCCCCCAACGTCACCAAGATGTACAACGCGGCCAACTGCGAGGCCCTGGGCCTCACCATGCCCGAGGATTACGAGCCCATCGCCTGATCCTCTCTTCCCCCTTCTAAAATCGCAAAAACAGCGGGGCGCTCTGCGCCTCCGCTGTTTTTGCGCGTTTCCCGCCCGCGGCGGAAATCCACCTTTTGGAGGTATCGACCTATGGACTTCCTGCTCTCTTTCCTCAACTCCATGCCCGGCGCCTTCGGACAGGGTCTGGCCTGGGGCATCATGGCCATCGGGGTGTACATCACCTTCCGAATCCTGGACATTGCCGACCTGACCGTGGACGGCTCCCTGGCCACCGGCGGCGCGGTGGCCGCCCTGGGCATCACCATGGGGCTCAACCCCTGGCTGGCCCTCCTCATGGCCTTCATCGCCGGCATGCTGGCCGGTCTGGTCACCGGACTGCTCCACACCGCCTGCGGCATCCCCGCCATCCTCTCCGGCATCCTGACCCAGCTGGCCCTCTACTCCATCAACCTGCGCATCATGGCCATCGGCAGCGGCGCCAGCACCAAGGCCACCCTGGCCCTCAGCGTGGACAAGCAGTCCCTGCTGGTCTCCTCCCGCTACATCCGTGAGATGAGCCTGCGCAACCCCCTGCTGCTGCTGGCCGTGCTCACCGTGGTGGTCATCGCCGTCCTTTACTGGTTCTTCGGCACCGAGCTGGGCTGCTCCCTCCGGGCCACCGGCGCCAACCCCAACATGGCCCGGGCCCAGGGCATCAACACCAACACCGCCAAGGTGCTGGGTCTGGTGGTCTCCAACGGCCTGGTGGCCCTCTCCGGCGGTCTGCTGGCCCAGTACCAGGGCAGCTCCACCGTGGATATGGGCCGCGGCGCCATCGTCATCGGCCTGGCCGCCGTCATCATCGGCGAGGTGCTCCTGGGCAAGGTGTTCATCAACTTCGCCCTCAAGCTGCTCTCCGCCGTCATCGGCTCCATCATCTACTACATCGTGCTCCAGTTCGTGCTCCGGCTGGGCCTGGAGTCCACCGACCTGAAGCTGCTCTCCGCCGTGGTGGTGGCCCTCTTCCTCACCATCCCCTACTGGAAGGGCAAGTACTTCACCAAGACGGCTCGAAAGGAGGCGGCGCGCAATGCTTGAGCTCAAAGAGATCTACAAGACCTTCAACGCCGGCACCATCAATGAAAAGAGGGCCCTCAACGGGGTCTCCCTCACCCTGGCCGACGGGGACTTCGTCACCGTCATCGGCGGCAACGGCGCCGGTAAATCCACCCTTCTCAACGCCGTGGCGGGGGTGTGGCCGGTGGATTCCGGCACCATCGCCATCGACGGCATCGACGTCACCCGCCTGCCCGAGCACAAGCGGGCCCAGTACATCGGCCGGGTCTTCCAGGACCCCATGATGGGCACCGCCGCCACCATGCAGATCGAGGAGAACCTGGCCCTGGCCGCCCGCCGGGGCAAGCCCCGGGGGCTGAAGGCGGGCATCACCGCCAGCGAGCGGAAGGAGTACCGGGAGCTCCTCAAGATCCTGGACCTGGGCCTGGAGGACCGGCTCACCGCCAAGGTGGGACTCCTCTCCGGCGGACAGCGCCAGGCCCTCACCCTCCTCATGGCCAGCCTGGTCAAGCCCAAGCTCCTCCTCCTGGACGAGCACACCGCCGCCCTGGACCCCAAAACGGCGGCCAAGGTGCTGGACGCCACCGAGAAGATTG